>CAZPCF010000368.1:0-1509 GCA_964585045.1 uncultured bacterium | reverse complement strand
CAAATTGGACTGGGACTGACCGGCGTTCTCTATGTGTTGGACGAACCGAGTATCGGTCTTCATCCACGTGATAATGGGAAACTTTTGGATGCGCTCGAAAAACTTCGCGATCTTAAGAATACAGTACTTGTGGTCGAGCATGATGAAGAGACGATCCGGCGGGCGGATCATGTGATCGATCTTGGGCCGGGGGCGGGCATCGAGGGTGGCCGGATCGTGGCCCAAGGCAGGCTGGTCGATCTCAGATCTCAAATTTCAAATTACCCTGCATCTCTTACGCTCAAGTATCTTTCCGGTGAACTTTCGATCGCAGTGCCCAGAGACCGCAAGGACGGTCGCAAGGCCCCGGAACTTGTCGTGAAGGGATGCCGTGAACATAACCTGAAGAATATCGATGCGGCTTTTCCGCTCGGGCTCTTCATCTGTGTGACCGGGGTTTCCGGTTCCGGCAAGAGTACGCTTGTTCATGATATTCTTTACAAAGAACTCCACAACCGGATCTGGAAAACCGAGTACAAAGTGGGTGGTTTCGGGACGCTCGAGGGTGCGGAACGCATTGACAAGATCATCGAGATCGACCAGGCACCGATCGGCCGCACGCCGCGTTCCAATCCCGCGACCTACACAGACATTTTTGGGTTTATCCGCAAACTTTACAGTGACATGGAACTTTCGAAGCTCCGCCGTTATTCCCAGTCGCGTTTCAGTTTTAATCTTAAGGGCGGACGCTGTGAGAATTGCCGGGGGGCAGGATCCGAAAAACTCGAGATGAGCTTTATGCCGGACCTTTTTGTGGTTTGTGAATCCTGTCGCGGCAAACGTTACAACGAGCCCACGCTTGAAGTCCGTTATCAGGGCAAAAATATCGCAGAGGTGCTGGACCTTTCGGTCCGGGAGGCGGTCGGATTTTTCGCAAGGCTCTCCATGATCCGTGAGCGGTTGGAAGTTCTTGAAGCGGTCGGGCTGGGCTATCTAAAACTCGGACAATCGTCGACCACGCTCTCGGGCGGGGAGGCCCAGCGCATCAAGATCGCCGCCGAGCTCATTAAAAGGGCCACGGGCAAAACACTTTATCTTCTGGACGAACCCACGACGGGACTTCACTTTGGGGATATCCAGCATCTTTTGAAGGCGCTCTTTGATCTCCGGAGCCAGGGCAATACGGTCGTGGTGATCGAACACAATCTGGATGTCATCAAGATGGCAGACTACGTGATCGACCTGGGGCCCGAGGGCGGAAAGGATGGCGGAAGGATCATCGCCTGCGGTTCTCCGGAAGAGGTCGCCGAGGTTTCGGGCTCTTATACAGGACAGTTCCTTCGCAAAGTCCTCGGAATGGGAGTTGGATGAGCGCGATCGCTTGCTCAAGAAGAAAACAATAAAGTTCTTTTAAATGAAATCGTTCCTTGTTATATTATGAACGTCGTTTGATTCAAATTTCGTCTCAAAAGGAGCCCCCCATGATCATGGAAATCGGAATTGTTGCCGGAGAAATTTGGCACTTCCTTG
>CAZPCF010000367.1:0-1524 GCA_964585045.1 uncultured bacterium | reverse complement strand
AAGCCAAGGACCTGGTCGAAAGCGCTCCGAAGACTATTAAAGAAGATGTGAACAAAGAAGAAGCTGAGAAGATCAAGAAGGTCCTGGAAGCCCAGGGCGCGAAGGTCGAGATCAAGTAAGGTCCCGGTAGAAGCAGGCGAATCAGGAACGCTGTCCTTAAGGAGGACAATTCATAATGATGCCTTTGATCAAGCGAAAAAGCTTTACGAAAATCCAGGATACGATGGATCTTCCGAATCTGGTCGAGATCCAGATCAAGTCGTACGAGGAATTCTTGCAGAGCGGCCGTTCCAACCGCCGGCGTAAAAGCCAGGGGCTTGAGGCGGCGTTCGCGGATTGTTTTCCTATCGAAAGCTTTGATGGGACTTGCAGGCTGGAGTATCAGGGCTATTCTCTTGGGAAGCCCAAGTATTCCATCCCGGAATGTCAGAAGCGTGGCATGACCTATGCCGCACCACTCAAGGTAAAGCTCCGTCTTGTTCGCAAGGGGATTGCCAAAGAGCAGGAAGTTTATATCGGGGAGCTCCCGCTCATGACCGAGACCGGCACATTCATTATCAATGGCGCCGAGCGTGTCATCGTAAGCCAGTTGCATCGCTCTCCGGGCATGTCCCTTGAGGAAAGCTTGCATCCAAGCGGCAAAAAAATGTACAGCGTTCGCATTATCCCGTACCGTGGCGCATGGCTCGAATTCGAGTCCGACGCGAACGACGTACTCTATGCCTACATCGATCGACGTCGTAAAATTCTCGCGACCGCGCTTTTAAGGGCTTTGGGTTATTCCTCGACCTATGATATTTGCAAGGAACTTTATCCGGTTGAGAAGATTCGCGCCTTCGACCGTTCCAAGTCAAAGAACGTAGAAGACGAGATCCTTGCTGAAGATGTTTTTCATCCGGCAAGTAAAGAACTGATCGCAGCCGCCGCCACCAAACTGACCAAAGAAGTACTCTCAACTTTTATTTCCAACGATGTTACGACCTTTTCGATCGTTAAGCTCCCCAAGGAAGACCGTTCTCTGATCAATACGCTTGAGAGGGATCCTTACCGCAATTCGCAGGACGCACAGCTCGCGATCTACCGCCGCGTTCGTCCCGGTGATCCGCCGACGGAAGCAAGTGCTAAGGACCTCATTCAGAAACTTTTCTTTGATCCCCAGCGTTATGATCTGGGTCATGTCGGCCGCTTCATGCTTAATAAGAAGTTGGGGCTTGGCACCAGTGCTGCGGAAACGAAGAACACGACGCTTCGTCCCGACGATGTGATGAAAGTGATCGGGAAGCTCCTCAAGCTTCGTTCCGGGGAAGTGAGCATCGACGATATTGACCATCTTGGTAATCGGCGCGTGCGTTCCGTGGGCGAGCTTTTGCAGAATCAGTTCCGCGTAGGTCTCGCGCGTATGAAGCGCTCCTGCGTGGAGCGCATGTCCATTTATGACCTGGAAGCCGCAATGCCGCACAACCTGATAAACCCGAAGCTTATCTCCGCGGCGATCAAGGATTTCTTCGGACGCAGCCAGCTGTC
>CAZPCF010000366.1:0-1527 GCA_964585045.1 uncultured bacterium | reverse complement strand
AAACTCCGCTTCGATCAGATCGAACGCGCAGGTCTCGGAGGCGAGCACATAACTCTGCCCCAATTTGCCAAGGCAGAGCGGACGGAACCCGTGCGGATCGCGCACTCCGAACAAATGATCCTCCGTCAGAAGAACCAGGCTGAACGCACCTTTCGCCCGCTTTGTCGCTTCAATGACACCCTCTTCATGAGAACGGTGAGACGGCTTGGCGATCATATGGACAAAGACCTCAGAATCGATCGTGCTCCCGAAAATGGACCCATAAGCCTCCAGCTCCGCCCGCAGGATCTGCGCGTTCACAAGGTTCCCGTTATGCGCGATCGCGATCTGCCCGCGGGAATAATCGACTTTGTAAGGTTGAGCGTTCAAAAGCGTCGAGGACCCGGTCGTGGAATAGCGAACATGGCCAATGGCGTTTTTCCCTGGAAGCGCGGCGAACGAGGCCTCGTCGAACGCCTCCCCCACATGCCCCATTTTTTTGACAAGATAAAGATCAGAGCTGTCGCTTGTACAGATCCCGGCCGCTTCTTCACCGCGGTGCTGGAGCGCAAAGAGCCCCAGCTGCGTGATCTGCGCCGCGTGAGGGTGATTGTAGATGCCGAAGATACCGCAATGATGCTTGATGTTTTCTCCGCCCATAGGTACTGCTCTCCATTTAATTGACCCCTCGGGGTATTTCTTCCGAGGGAGTCATCCTGAGCGTAGCACCGTAGGTGCGAAGCCGAAGGATCTCAAAAAGACCCTTCGGCCTGTCTTGCGACAGGCTCAGGGTGAGTGGGTCGGCAAAACTCCCCGACCTCTCATTTATACAAATGCGGTATTATTTACGCTCCATGATATTGGGGATCATATTTTCGAAAAGTTTCACCATGTCCCGGACCGTCAACCGGATCCGGTCTCCCAAGATGAACTCATCCCCGCCCACCTTACCGATCTCGTAAAGCGCAACCCCGTATTTCTGCGCCAAATTCCTGATGTCTTTTTGATGTTCGGGCCTGACCGAAACCACCGCCCGCGACTGGCTTTCGCCGAAATAGAGCGCGTCCGCGCGAAGCCCCTTCTGGTTTTTTGAAACACCGTCAAGGCCCTGCACCACGGCACCAAAGCCTTCGGCATTTTTGATGCAGCATTCAGCAAGCGCGACCGCGAGACCGCCTTCGGAAAGATCATGACAAGAAGCGAGTTTTTTCCCGTCCGCGGCAGCCAGGATGAATTGATGGAGCGCTTTTTCGCGCACAAGGTCAAGACGTGGCGGCAGTCCCTGCTTCAGGCCGTGCTCGATCATCAAGTAGTGGCTCCCGCCAAGTTCGTTCATTGTTTCACCCGCGAGAAAAATAATATCCCCCGCATTCCGGAATGCCGACGAAACGCGCTTTTCGATATTCTCTAAAAGGCCGACCATGCCGATCGTCGGCGTCGGATAGATGGCGCCTTGCGGGCTCTCATTATAGAAACTGACGTTCCCTCCCGTGACCGGGACCTCAAGCGCTTTACAGGATTCGATGATCCCGGACACCGCGCGATGGA
>CAZPCF010000365.1:0-1530 GCA_964585045.1 uncultured bacterium | reverse complement strand
AGGGCTGGATTATCTAACTTTGGGAAAATAGCAGTCGAAGATTACAACGCTAATACCCAATTCCCTTAAAGAAAACGGCTCGGGTACCTGTACCCGAGCCGTCGAAACCGTTCATCAGCAACCTGTGACTAGTCTTCACTCTCCATACGTGGAACGTGGTAACGTGTGGCACGACGCCTCTCCTTGGCCACCCGCCTCCGCTCATCATCAACGGGATTCCGTCGCCTCCCCGTCCCCAGTGCCAGGCCGATGATCAGAAACACCACTGTAGCACCCAGGATGTGCTTCCACACATCGTAGGTAGCCATCCTCTGCGGCTGTACATGCCACAACTCGACACAAGCCCCTACCACCAGAGCCACAACGGCAATGAACCGACGCATATGCTTCGCCTCCTGCCCTAACGGGCTACTGGAATGTACGGTAAAGAAATCACAATACAATAATATTCCCGTATTGTCAATCTTCATTGTCATCGTCTCTCCTTATGAACGCCTCATCCTCTGAGCCGTTCAGCTTAATGTCCACCTTCGCTCATATTTTGTCTCGTACTCGCCTTGACTTATTGTCTGTCATTGCGCGGTACTCCAACCTGCCTGCCAGCAGGTAGGCGCAATGACACACAGATTGCCACGCCCAGTAGGGCTCGCAATGACAATACTTCGTACATCCCATCGAACGATATTACAAAACACTTTGCTGACTTGCGACATAATCGGCATTTCGACAGATCTCAAATCTCAAAACCCCAAAAGAAAACTGGCCGATACGACCAGTCTCTTGGCTATATTCTCTATTCTATATTCTGCTCTATATCCCAAGCGCTTTTAGCAATTTTTCTTTGCTCTGAACACCCATCAGTTGTTCAGCCGGTTTTCCATCTTTAAAAACTATAATTGTTGGAATCGACATTACCTGAAATTGGTTAGCGAGCTCCCCTTCTTTGTCAACATCGACTTTGTAGATCTCGGCCTTATCGCCCACCTCTTTGGCTAGTTCATCAATAACCGGAGCCATCATCTTACAAGGCCCACACCACGCGGCATAAAAATCGACCAACACCGGTTTTTTCGACCCTTCTACCTTTTCCTTGAACTCACTGCCCTTAAGTTCTTTTCCCATGTTACCAACCCTCCTATAAACTTATATTTATCCTTAATTTTTGCATACAATTTTTCTGCCACAATAATCGCAACAACAAAAACCACATCGGCTAAAATAGTATTTCGATAAAATGGAATTGCGTTTGTAAAGCATCTAAGTAATCCCGCCAACGAATGCTCGTACCATGGTCCAATAAAAACACCGAAATTTGAAATTATGAAAAAACCGATTGAGCCCAGAAGAACCCCTAGGATCGGCGGAATTTTTTTAACTCGTCCCATCAGTGCATAACCAACAAAGCCGACGTAAACAAAGACGGAAGCAAAACTGAATCCGAGAAAAATATCGCTTAAGAACATAATAAAAACCGCCAAAACTAGTCCCTTTAGCAAGGATGATTTTCTCGAGTTCATAAAAATTAAACTT
>CAZPCF010000364.1:0-1536 GCA_964585045.1 uncultured bacterium | reverse complement strand
TGGCGCAAATACTTCAAACCTTCCTCACCAAGTCCCTGAAAAGAATAAGGCGATGTTCGCGGCTTGAACGCCCCGCCGCGGAGGAATGTCGCGCCGGATCTCTTGACGGCCTTAGCAATGCCCAGAAGCATGTCATAATTCTCCACCGCGCACGGCCCAGCCATGACAACGATCTTCTTGCCGCCGACTTTCACGCCGTTCCCCATATCGAACTCGGTGTTCTCAATCCTGTAGTCACGGCTCGCAAGCTTGTAGGGCTTCAAGATCGCCATCACAGATTCAACGCCCGGAAAAACTTCGAGCGGCTGGACGTGGAGCTTTTCCTCATCCCCAATTACGCCGATCACGGTGCGTTCAACACCCCGTGAAACCTGCGGCGTGAGGCCAAGCTCCCGCACCTTCTGACAGATATGCTCCAGTTCTTGCGGTGTTGCGGTCTTCTTCAGGACGATGATCATTGCTTTATTTATCTCCTCTGCATGTCATTCAATGAATTTCAATGGCTAATCTTGCTTACGGCTCAACGCACAACGCGCAAAGCGCAACGAATTGTCATTCCGTTGTGCGTTGACCGTTGCGCGTTGCGCAATTTAAGCGGTTTTCTTGCTTAAATACGCCTTCAATAGTTTGATCAACTGCGTGTTTTGACTACGGCGGCCGATCGTGATCCGGATCCACTCCTGAAGCTTGTAAGCCCCCATGGCCCGAACGATCATCCCTTGACGCAGCAAGGCCTGAAAAACCTCCTGCCCGTCCGCGGGCACATGAACCAAAATAAAATTCGCCTGGCTCGGAAGGTACTGCAGGCCCATTTTCTTAAGCTTACGGTAAAAAAATTTCCTGCCGCGGACCACAAGCCATTTGGTGCGCCACAAAAAGAACGAATCATCAAGCGCCGCCACGACCGCGGCCTGCGCCACAGAGTTGACATTGAACGGTTGGCGAACCTTGTGGAGATAAGCCACCATTTCTTTGGAGGCCGCGCCATAACCGATGCGGAGTCCGGCGAGGCCATACGCCTTGGAGAACGTGCGCAGGATCACGACATTCGGCCGTCCGGCTTTCACATACGCCAGCATCTTTGGGAAATCTTCGGCGTCGACAAAATCCACATACGCCTCATCGAAGCATACCACCACGTGATCAGGAACTTTGGAAAGAAAATCCTCAACCTCGCGTGCGGTCACATAAGTCCCGGTCGGATTGTTGGGATTGGCGATAAAAATAAGCTTGGTCTTCGGCGTGATCGCCCGGAGGATCCCCTCGAGGTCATACCGATAATCTTTCATGCGAATCGCCTTAAACGTTGCCCCACAGACCTGAGAAAGGATCGGATAGACCAAAAAGGTCATTTCGGAGGAGATGATCTCGTCGCCTTCGGATAAAAAGCCGCGCGCCAAAAGCTCGATGATCTCGTTAGAGCCATTCCCGAAAATGAGGTGCGACGGATCGATATCCAATTCCTTGGCCAGACGTGCCAGCAGGTAGTAACAGCTCCCCTCCGGATAGAGATGCACTTCCCGGATCGCTTTTCGC
>CAZPCF010000363.1:0-1542 GCA_964585045.1 uncultured bacterium | reverse complement strand
GGGCCTGATGATTGCCTCCAGTTTGTCCATCTCATCCGGCTCTGAAATACCGGCCATTCTCACGATCAACTTCCGGCTCTTGAACAAGTCTCCGTATTTTTTCTTCAGGACCGGCAGGACCACGTCAAAATACATGTTCTTGAGTTCTGACGGAACACCGGGAAGGGCGACCACGATCTTGGGCCCGATCTCGATCGAGAATCCGAGCGCGATCCCAAAACGGTTGATGAGGGGTTTCGCGTTCTCGGGATAAAAGGCTTCGCGCTTCACGAGAGGAGGCACACGCTTGCCGTAACGTTTATAGGCCTTTTCAAGGCGGCGGTACTGTTGGGATGAAAAAACAAGCGGGACCTTAAAATGCGCGGCAATGCCTTCGCGGGTCACGTCATCGGGCGTCGGCCCGAGCCCTCCCATCACGATGACCAGATCCACGCGCGGGACCACCTCGCCAAGCCGGAAACGGATCGCCTCCAGCGAATCCGGGCAAACACCGTGGGAAATGACCTCAAATCCAAGACTCGAGAGCTCACGGCCGAGGAACGCGGCATTCGTATTGACCACACTCCCGCGCAGGACTTCATTGCCAACGGAGAGGATCGCCGCGGTAGGCTTCATTTGAAGATCACGAACAGGATGATCCAGGCGTACTTGCCCATATTCATCTCTCCAAAAGGTTGGCAAGTACAGCACTGGATTTCAATATAAAATTTAATGAGATCCAGGCGTAGAGCCCGGCACCCAGGTCGTCGGCCATGATACCCCAGTAACGCGGGATACGCTCAAGCACCCGCACGGGGAAAGGTTTAAACACGTCAAAAACGCGGAAGAGCACGAAACCCAGGATCGCGGAAAACCAGGTCAGCGGGATCAGCATGAACGTTACGAAAATGCCGCAAACCTCATCGATCACGATGTATTGCGGGTCCGGATCCGGGTCCTTGATCCGCTCATAGGCCAAAGCGCCCCACGCGACCAGAAACACAAAAACCACCCCGTAGAGCCCGCCGCTCCACTGGGTCAGAAAGACCAGTAAAACACCGAGCAAACTTCCCCACGTCCCGGGGGCTTTCGGGAATAACCCCACGCCCACCGCGAGAACAAACTTATTGAACGCCTCGGACCCAAAATGGGCCCGCTGATTCCAGAGGAACATGCCGCCGGAGATAAGCGTCAGCGCGACCGTCGCGATCAAGAGGGCCGGCAGAAGAACATGGAGAATACCCGTCGCCCCATCCAAAGCAGGATAAGGGGCCAGAAGCAAATAGGCAAAAGAGATCCACACCGTGACCGTCTGAAAACCGAATTTCAGTTTGCCCATCATCTCCGCGCCCAAGGATTTCCCTTCGAGGAGCCACCCGGTCCGGCAAAATGTCACCAGGATCTCACGGATAAAGATCGGGACCACCCACCAGACGGAATAAAAATGGAGGGCCGCGAAAGCGGCCATTGGCGCCAGGATCAGGATCTTGTCATTAAAAGGATCGATCCATCGTCCGAAGGCCGATTCGAGTTTGTACTGGCGGGCGATCCAGCCGTCGAAAT
>CAZPCF010000362.1:0-1547 GCA_964585045.1 uncultured bacterium | reverse complement strand
GAAATCAAACGACCGTTTCCGCGCCTCGCCCGTCCATATTTCCCCGAAGGTGTTCTTGTAAATGTTCCCGTAAAGGAAATCCTTGTTCCCCAGGTAGATCCCGCATCCCCAGACGTTCCCGCCGGCATCGATATAGGTCCAGAACGGGAGCGCGAGGCAGCGGTTGTAATTGCGGGCGGCCTCGTCCCATTTCTTCATGGTCCGGGCGCGGAAGATCACGTTGAAGTTCCCGCCGCTGAGGCCCTTGAGCTCGTCTTCCAGGTACTCGTAATCGCTGTACCGGATGTTCTTGTAGACCTCGGTCTCGCTTAAGGGATGCTGGGAATAAGGTTTGATCACGAGGTAATCCAGCCCGATCTCTTTCGCTTTTTGGGCGAGAAGTTTGGCTTCGCGGTGGTTTTCCGGGAGAAGGATGAGCTGCATGCCCAGCGTGCACTGATAGCCGCGCTTTTTCTTCGTCTCGGCGGCAAACGCCATGTTCTC
This sequence comes from uncultured bacterium, assembly GCA_964585045.1. Lineage (GTDB taxonomy): Bacteria > Omnitrophota > Omnitrophia > Omnitrophales > Aquincolibacteriaceae > Aquincolibacterium. The sequence goes on along the minus strand of CAZPCF010000362.1, from coordinate 1,064 downwards.
CATCACGCGGTCGAAGTCTTCGGGCTTGCAGCGGTGGATCTTCGAGTAGGTCTCGCGCGTGGCGCCGCTGATGCTCACTTTGATCCAGGACATGAAAGGAAGGGTCCGCTCCGCGGTCTTCGCATCGAAAAAAACCGCGTTCGAGGTCAGGCCGACATCGATCCCGGACCTTTTTGTGTACTCGATGATCTCCGCCATGTCCGGATGCAGGAACGGCTCGCCTTCGCCGGCGTACATGACGCTCCGGAGCCCGAGCCTTCCCATTTCCGTGAGCCGCTCCTTGAGCATTCCCGTTTCCAGCCGGCGCGCCTGGTATTTCATGAAATCCAGGCCGCAGTAGAGGCAGCGGTGGTTGCAGGCGCCGCTCGGCGAGATCTCGGCGTAGATCGGGTAGACATTCTCACCGGCAAGCCAGGCACTTGTCCTGTCAACGTGGTAAAGCAGCTTGTGGCTGTCGATGCGGTATTTATCCATGCGGAGTAAAATTCGCTTTCACTTATTCTGGGCCTTTGCAGCGCAGGCCACAAAATGGTCGGTGATGTAATGGCAAAGTGTATGATGGGCGATCTCCACCATGCCGTAACTTTCGGCCGGAATGTAAAAATTCAGACGTCCCATTTTTCTAAGCGGGTTGTCCGGCTTAAAACCGGACAGGGTGGCAACTTGGCATCCGATCTCTTTGGCCTTTTCAACGGCTTTAAGGATATTAGGAGATCTACCGGAAGAGCTGATCGCGATCAAAACATCTGCAGGGTCCGCGAACATCGCTACGGGTTTCTCAAAGACTTCGGGATAGCCGTAATCGTTACCGACACAGGTCAGGAGGGACGCATCATTGAACGCGATGGCCCGGATACCGCCGTTCTTCCAAAGATCCACGGCCTGGTGGCTGGCGATCGCAGCGCTGCCTCCGTTCCCTACAAAAATAACTTTGGCGTTCTTTTTTTTAACCCTTTCGATCCAATCGATGATATTTGAAAAACCGGCGGCTTGAGTCAGCGGCCGGCCATTCTCGCCATGTACTTCAAAACGGTCCAGGGAACGATAGAGATTGGAAAAATATT
>CAZPCF010000361.1:0-1552 GCA_964585045.1 uncultured bacterium | reverse complement strand
GGTGCTTAAGGGTTTCCACCAAATAATCGAAGTGACAGGTGAAATTAAAAAAATAGTTTGAGCTGATCTTCGTTTCCATATGGAGTCCCCATATGAGACATAACGCTTAAGATTTTATTTTTAGTGGGTCGGACCAAGCCATCACGAGTCATCCTATTGATTTTAAATCAGTATTTCGAAAAAAATACTCATTTTGAGGTCTTAAAACCACATTTTCATGCCCAAAAATGCCCTTGTAAGCCGCCGGAGATTCCCGGAGTTCATAACTTCCATCACCGCCAATCACCGCACGCCCCTCGCCCTTGACCCCAAGAGTTTCCTTCGTGACGGTGACAAATGCCTCGCCGCCCACGGCAACACTCTCCGTCCATCTCCCATCTCGAAGACTATTGTCTCCACCCAGCGATTCCTCAATCCATCCACGATAGGTAGAGGTCACATCATGCATCGAATCAAAATTGAGTAGGCTCCTCAGTCCGTCATAATCAATCAGGGCAAATCGTTGCCGTGGTGCCAGGATCTCGTTGTATCCACAAAATCCCCACTGGAGATATCGGCGGCGATCTCTGGCGAATTTCAATAGGAATTCCTTTTTATGACACCGACGTGTAATGTGCCAGACATACCCAGGGATGTAGTGTCGGTTCGCCCGTGGCATTCCATAGTCCCTTTCTTAGAATGCCCATTTTCCCGCTAAAAATAGCGTTCTAAGTCCTCAAATAGGCGTGTTTTAAAACAATTATTGCAGCATTTCAGCAAGTTGCCTTCAGTTACCTTGGTCCGACCCCCATTCCGGAGAGGTCGAAAAGGAATCCGTTGGGTACTGTATTGCCGAGGGCAAGGGTTCCGATCTTCTTTTTGGCGTCGATGTAGATTGCATCTTTACCGAAAATCATTTCCTTGGCAGATAGGATTTCCTCCTCGAAGTCGGCCTCAAGGGAGAACTTCTTCTCATCGTATCGCTTGCCATTCTGGATTAGGATCACTATCTGTACCCCTCATGTTTATTGTTGCTCGAACGCGCCCTTAACCGGCTGGGTTGAGCACCAGCGAAACCAAGTTCGCGTTAAAGGGCTTATATGCAAAACTGGCACTAATATCCCTATTGAGTTGCAGTATATGCTTGAAATAGAATATCCATTATATCATCTAAATATTTTTCGCCGTTTTCTTTCTTCGGAGAAATGTGCATTTGATGGGTTATTTTTCCATACCCATGAGTTTTCGGTATTACTTCCGTCAAGTGCGAAGGATCTCTGATTTGCCCAGTTGCAGAACGTAATAAAATCCGCAGAGCGTTGTTCCTTTTTTGCAGAGCGACGTATGCGAAGTTCAGGGAAGTTTTATAAATAATCTCAGCGTTTGTCGTGTACCGCTCAATCTCGTCACTCATTTGAAGTATTCTTTCATTAATTTCAGCGAATAATTCTTTGAGTTCTTTTGATACAACAGAAAGATGCTCATCGATTGATTTAGCTTTTTTCGGCTCTTTTACAATTTTTACTATGCTTGTTATTCCGGTCATTTTATTTCTTATATATTTTTCGGGTTT
>CAZPCF010000360.1:0-1568 GCA_964585045.1 uncultured bacterium | reverse complement strand
ACGATAAAAATTGGCGCAATAATAGAGATCTATCCGGGGGCGGGATTTTGATAGACCAAGGAATTCATATGCTGGATCTTTTTCGTTATTTTAGTGGAGAATTTGAGGAGGTAAAAAGTTTTATAGGGCGTTCTTTTTGGAAGCAGGTTGATGTTGAAGATAATGCGTTTGCATTATTACGGAATAAAGACGGGCTTACAGCCATGCTTCATTCTTCCGCAACACAGTGGAGGCATAAGTTTTTGCTGGAGATATACCTGACTAAAGGGTATCTGGAGATCGACGGGATACTCTCTACAACGAGGAGTTACGGCCGGGAGATCCTTAAAGTCGCCAGTTGCATAAGGGAGCAAGACGGATATCCAATGTTTAACCCAGAAGAAAGCCTGAGCTATTATGATGACGACAAATCATGGTTTGAAGAAGTTGACGAGTTTGTAGATTGTATTCTCAGGGATACGGCGGTCATCAACGGAAATGTGGACGATGTGGTAAAGACCATGGAGTTGGTTCAACGTATTTATGCGGATGCGGCTCTTGGCGCTTCGTTTAAAAAGGTGGGCGTATGAAAAGAATTGTGATATTAAACGATCTCAAAGAATCAGATATCCGTCCTGACAATGTGTACGACCGTTATAAGGAGTTGCTTAAGGAGGATATCCAAAAGTGTTTTGTTGCTCCCGATAATCTTCAGCCCGTTTCTTGTCCAGGATGCGGTTCCGGGCAAATAGAGAGAACCTTTATTGTGATGGGCTTGCGTTATTGTGTCTGTGGGCAATGCGCCAGTTGGTATGTTTCCCCGAGGCCTTCTAAAGAAGCGCTTAGCGCTTTTCATAAAGAATCTTCGGCTTGCATGTATCTAAGGAACAGTCTACTCAAGGAGACAGAGGCGGTGCGGACAAAAGAGATTTTTTCCTCCCGGCTGCAGTGGATTACGGGATTAGTTGAGGAATACTTGCCTGATGCCAAGGTTTTTGTCGACCGTGGTTCTCGGTATCCTGCTCTGTTGTCGCAAATAGTGAACCAAGGGTTATTTCAAAAGGTTTCATTGCTTGCTCCTGAGTGTTTTGAACAGGAGAGCCTGTTTTCCCAAGATACAGAGATCTTTCGCGATAAACTTCCTCAGGGGTACGCGGATGTTTACGCGGCATTTGAGCAGCTCGAGCGTAGCTACGACCCCAAAAGAATCATCGAAGAAGCAGTTGCAGTGTGTAAGCCGGGGGCTATATTTATCCTGACAACGACCACTTCCAGCGGTTTTGAATATCAGGTTCTTTCCGAGCATTCGCCAAATCTCATTCCTTTTGACAGGCTAAACCTTTTATCATTTGAGGCGCTCTTAGAATTGCTTAAGAGCCACGGCTTCAAAGTGGTTGAGGCTAGTACGCCGGGAAGGCTGGATGTTGAGATCGTCAAGAAAACTCTTGAAAAGTCCGGCGATATCCCAGAGGGTAATTTGTGGAGGTATATTTTCAATCACCGCTCACCGGAAGCGCTGCATACTTTGCAAGAATTCTTTCAGCGTTTCCAGTTGAGTTCTCATGTTAGAATCGCGGCAATAAAGAATA
>CAZPCF010000359.1:0-1568 GCA_964585045.1 uncultured bacterium | reverse complement strand
CTGGAAAGGGTAACTTTTTGCAAAAGTGATAAATTCCTTTTTGTTTTTGTGCATTTTTCTTTTGTAAAAATCATTTAGTCAATTGCGCAGGTTTAACCATCCTTGAGTCCCTTATCGCAAAAAGACTCCATCAGGGCTTGCCTTTCACATCATAGGTGCCGGATCGTTACACTTTTCCACTTAGACTGCAGGTATTCCGCCAATAGCCGCCGGTGGCACCTGTTGGGTTCGGGTTCGCTGCACAGAAAAACGGTCGGGGTTTCAAAATCCTTTTCCTTAAGGATATTTTCAACTTTTCTTTCGCTGATAAGAGCCAGGTATTCTTTTTCGAGCGAAGCCCAGCTCCCGCCCTTTTTCTTGTATTCATCAAAGATCTCTTTTGTGGGGGCAAGATCAAGAACATGCCGGTAAGCGATCCGGCAGATCTTCTTTAGAAAATACGAAAGGTCGTCTTTTTTGGTAAAACCGGCAAGCTGCGAAGTATTGTTGAGCCGGATATCAATAAGGGCCTTTATCCGGTTCTCTTTCAGCAGTTCAAAAAAAGTCTCCGCACTCTTCTGCCCGTACCCGATCGTGAAAATATCCAAAGCTCCACAGCACCCTCTACTATAAGATTTTCTCTCTATTCTTATTCATCAAGGTTCGTGCAAGCGTGGTGGATTCAACCTCACTTGGTCGTCAAATTACCGCCGGTTCGTTTTGTACATACATATTGTACAAAAACTTGTACAAACCAGAATTTACTTTGCTACGGTATTGTCATGAACAACTTATCTAAACATTATTATACTATTTGCCAGGGATCCGGAAAATTTCACTGATCGAATATCATTCGCCTCTTTTTCTTGGCGGTTCGGGCGAGTGTTTCAAAGGACATTGAGATCCAGGGGGGTGAAGGCGATGAAAAGAGATCCGGGAAAAATTATTTTTTCTGTGTTCATGACAGGAAAGGGCAAGGTCAGGGAGGTCAACGAGGATTCTCTCATCGTGGGTTCCAGGCTTATCGGCTGCGGCGAGATGTCGGAGCCGGAGATCAGCCAGATAGCGGATGTCCCATTTCTGGCCGTTGCGGACGGAGTGGGGGGAGGACCCGGAGGTAAAGAGGCTTCGTTTGGTGCCCTTGAAGCCATTCTGGAAAACATCTCCCTGCTCAATTGCGAAGACCCCGAGCCGGTCCTGAACAAGGCTGTGGAAAAAATCATCGAGATATCGACCCTGAAACCGGAATTATCAGGGCTTGCCACCACTCTGGCCGCCCTCTACATCAACCTTCCCCTTAACAGATTTATGGCTTTTGGATGCGGAGACAGTCGCGTCTATAGGCAGAACGGACATTCCTTTCAGCAGATAACAAAGGATCATAGCCTCGTCAGAGAGATGGCCGATAGTGGCCTCATAACAGAAGAAGAGATGTTGACCCACCCCATGCGCAATGTCATTACATCATCCATCTCAGGCAGAAACGCAAAAAAGACCATGTTCTCCAGCTTTTCCCGGAACCTTAAGGAAAAAGAACGCTTTTTTCTATGCACTGACGGTGTCTGGGAATATCTGGATATAAAAAATCT
>CAZPCF010000358.1:0-1579 GCA_964585045.1 uncultured bacterium | reverse complement strand
CCTCCGCAGTTCAAGAGAAGGCGAAGGGTTTGAGACGAGGCACGCTAGTCCCAATTCTTATCAATTTCAGAGGATCTGAAATTGGGGCAATCCTTGTCACCCTTAATGAAAAGAATGAAAGACAAGGATAGAAGGACGAGCGGGCAGGGACTTCTCGAAGAGAAGGAGCGAGGACTGGAGGGCGAACGAGGGAATCCACGCCGGGGATTCCTGAGTGGTGACGAGGCTCAAACCCCGAGCATTCTCTTGAATGGGCGCCCGAAGTTAGAATGAAACGTAGCCTCAAAGAGTGAAGTATTTCTTTCGGATCCAGAGCGCGACGGCGACGAGCGAGATCAGGACCGGGACTTCCACGAGCGGGCCGATCACTGCGGCGAAGGCGACTCCGGAGTGGATCCCGAAAACCGCCACCGAGACTGCGATCGCGAGCTCAAAATTATTACTGGCTGCGGTAAAAGAGAGCGTGGCGGATTGGCCGTAGGGAGCGCCGATCTTTTTACTCATAAAAAAAGAGATCAGGAACATCGCGACGAAATAAATGAGAAGCGGGACCGCGATCCGCACGACATCCAGCGGGATCCGGACGATGGTTTCACCTTTGAGGGAGAACATGACAACGATCGTGAAGAGCAAAGCGATGAGGGTGATGGGGCTGATCGCCGGAATAAATCTTGTCTCATACCAGGTTTTGCCCTTGATCTTGAGCATGACGAAACGTGTCAAAAAGCCCGCAATAAAGGGTATGCCCAAATAGATAAAAACGCTTTTCGCGATCTGGCCGATCGTAATATTCACGAGCGCGCCCTCGAGTCCGAACCAACGGGGAAGGACCGTGATGAAGACCCAGGCGTAAAGGGAAAAGAATAAAACCTGGAAGATCGAGTTGAAGGCCACAAGCCCCGCGCAATATTCCGTGTCGCCTTCGGCGAGTTCGTTCCACACAATGACCATGGCGATGCAGCGCGCGAGGCCGATCATAATAAGCCCGATCATGTATTCCGGATAATCGCGCAAGAACGTGATCGCCAGCACGAACATCAGGATGGGGCCGATCACCCAGTTCTGGATCAGGGACAGGAGCAGGACCTTGGTGTTCTTGAACACATCGCCGAGTTCCTCATATTTCACTTTTGCGAGCGGGGGATACATCATAAGGATAAGACCGATCGCGATCGGGATATTGGTTGTGCCCACCTGGAACTTGTTCCAAAAACCAACGATCGGCGGATAGAAGTACCCGGCTGCGACGCCGATCCCCATGCCCAGGAAGATCCAAAGCGTAAGGAAACGATCGAGGAACGAAAGCTGTTTAGGATGGTCGCAGCATGGCATAAAGAGATCTCCTCATTCTGAAATTCCGTTTAGACCGGCGTTCTTGAATTTTTCGTAGACCATACCGCGGACTTTCCGGAATTCATTCAGAACAGCTTCCGTGATCGCTTCGGCGTGCGGAGGGTCCGGGAACTCCCAGTGCAGGCGTTTCGTGTTACCCGGAAAGAACGGGCACGACTCCTTGGCGTTATCGCAAACTGTAATGACGTAATCGAAGCTCCGTCCTTTAAATTCGTCCACATGTTTG
>CAZPCF010000357.1:0-1582 GCA_964585045.1 uncultured bacterium | reverse complement strand
CGCGTTCACGACCAGGTCATGTCCTTTATTGTTCACTCCAATGATCATCCCTTCGTAAAGGATCGTGCCGGGCTGCACAAAGATCTCCCCGCGCTCCTGAAGGCCCCAAAGCGAATAGGCGACCGCTTTGCCGTCCAATTGGGAGATCAGCACGCCGGACTGACGCTCTGGCATTTCGCCTTTGAATGGCTGATATTCGAAAAAATTCTGATACATCATACCGGTCCCGCGCGTCATGACCATGAATTCACTGCGGAAACCCAAAAGGGCGCGCGACGCGACCAGGAATTCCATGCGAACTGTTCCGCCCACCGAGCTCATATTCATATGTTTCATCTCGGCGCGTCTTTTGCCCAAAGATTCGATCACCCAGCCTTGATATCCGGGATCCACTTCGACGGTCACTTCTTCCACGGGTTCGTAGAGCTCCCCTTCGATCGTTTTTAAAATAACTTTCGGCGGAGAAACTTCCAGCTCGTAACCTTCGCGGCGCATCGTCTCGATCAGGATCGCAAGATGCAATTCCCCGCGGCCGGAGACCTTGAAGCGCTCCCCACCCTCCACTTCTTCCACCTTGACCCCGACATTCATCATCGCTTCATGCGCAAGCCGCTCACGGATGTGACGGGAGGTCAGAAACCGGCCACCGTCTTTCCCGGCGAGCGGGCTGGTGTTGTGGGAAAAATTCATGGAGATCGTGGGCTCATCGATCTTCAGGGTCGGCAGCGCCTCGGGTTTGTCCGGAGAAGCCAATGTTTCCCCCACTTTTACATCATCGATCCCGCTAATGGAAATGATGTCCCCGGCCAGCGCATCTTGGGCCTCGACCCGCTTGAGCCCCTGGTACTTGAGGATCTTGGTCACTTTTCCCCTTACGATCTCGCCGCTATGTTTCACTACGACCATGGGGTCACCATAATGGATCTGTCCGTGTGAAATACGGCCGATCGCGATGCACCCCACATAATTATCATGGTCAAGCATGGTAACAAGCATCTGGAACGGTTGCTCGGGGTCCGCGATCGGCGGCAGAACACGGTGCAAAATGGTCTCGAGAAGCGGCGTCATGTCCTTGCGTTCATCCTCAAGATCCAGCGCGGCCCATCCTTCCCGGCCCGAGGCGTAGACTATCGGAAAATCCAACTGCTCCTCCGTGGCGTTCAGTTCACAGAAAAGATCGAAGGTCATATCCGCCACTTCATGCGGACGGCAGTTCGCCCGGTCGATCTTATTGACCACCAAAATGGGCTTCAAATGCAGGGCGAGGGATTTTTTCAGGACGAACTTGGTTTGAGGCATCGGCCCGTCGTAAGCATCGACTAAGAGTAGAACGCCGTCGACCATTTTGAGGATACGTTCCACTTCGCTTCCGAAATCCGCGTGGCCCGGCGTGTCGACGATATTGAACTGCACGTCCTTATAACGGAACGAGGCATTCTTGGAAAAGATCGTGATCCCGCGCTCACGCTCCAGGTCGTTTGAATCCATAATGGTGGATTCTCCGGCCTCGAACTTGTAAGCACCGCTCTGCTTCAGAAGGGCATCCACAAGCGTGGTCTTTCCGTGGTCGACGTGGGCGACA
>CAZPCF010000356.1:0-1585 GCA_964585045.1 uncultured bacterium | reverse complement strand
GCTGTTTATTGCGGGTTCGCTCGCGCGGAAGCGCACCTTTCCGACAAGTTCCGCCGGACAGCCCAAGGCCTCCGCAGCGCAAAGGAGCGCCGCCTCGTTCGGGTTGGATGCTGCCCGCTCGTCAAAATAAACGCGCCGGGCCGCCGTTTTGAAGTCCGGGAAAAAATCGGTTTCATCCGTTTTCCGGCAGATCATCACGCCCGTATCCTTCATCGCGCGAAAAAGGTTCAGCTTGGCCCCGGCATATTCCTTCATATCGGCATGCCAGTCCATGTGATTCGGAAAGATGTTGAGAATCAATCCGACCGAAGGGGCAAAACCCGCACAATGCATCAACTGAAAAGAGCTGACCTCGAGCACAACAACCGTATCCGGCGTAATTTTGGGAAGTTCCCCGATCCAAGGATTTCCAATATTCCCGCAGAGCACGGCCTTGCGGCCACTGGCTTCAACGATCTGTGCGGTCAGAGTCGCGATCGTCGTTTTTCCGCAGGAGCCCGTGACCGCCACCACAGTTCCGGCCGGCGAGAACCAGCTTGCGACTTCGATCTCGCTGTAGACCGGTTTTTTTGCGGCGAGGATCGCTTGATAGACCTTGGATCCGGGCGGGATCCCGGGAGAGACCAGGATCCAATCGGCAGCAAGGATCGCATCGAACGAGTGACTCCCGCATTCCGTGCGGATCCCCCGCTTCGCAAGCTTCGAAACATTCTCCCGAACATCTTCGGTATCCGCAAGATCGGAGGCGAAGACCTGATAACCTTTCTCATGAAGACAAAGAGCGCTCAGGAAGCCGGTGTCCCGCAGCCCCAACACCGCGACCTTGGTCCCCGGTGGCATCTTCATGATCAGAGCACCTTCAGCGTGCTAAGGCCCACAATAGCGAGGATGAAAGCGATGATCCAAAGCCGGATGGTGATCTTGGACTCCGGCCAGCCTTTACGCTGCAGGTGGTGATGGAAGGGCGACATCAAAAAGATCCTTTTTTTCCGGAGTTTGAAACTCGCGACCTGCAGGATCACGGACAATGCCTCCCACACGAAAATTCCGCCGACGATCACAAGCACGAGTTCTTTTTTTGTGAGCACCGCGATCGCGCCAAGCGCGCCGCCCAGAGAAAGCGATCCGGTGTCCCCCATGAAAACTTCCGCCGGATAGGAATTGAACCAAAGGAACCCCGCGCTCGCGCCGGCCAATGCGGCGCAAAAAACCGTCACCTCCCCAACCTCCGGAACATACGGGATAGCAAGGTACTTGGCGAAATCATAGTGCCCTGTAACATAGATAATGAGCGCGAACGCGGTCGTCGTGAAAAGCGTGCACCCGATCGCAAGCCCATCGAGCCCGTCGGTGAGGTTCAGGGCGTTCGAGGTCCCCGTCAGCACCAGGACCACGAACGGAATAAAAAAGATCCCGAGATAAATGATCCCTTTCTTTAAAAGCGGCACATAGAGCCATTTATCAAAGGTCGGATCACAATAAAGATAAATGCCGATGGCGAGGCCCATCAACACCTGACCGAGGAACTTCGTGATCGAGCTCAGTCCTTCCGAGCTTTTTGACCGCAGTTTGAGCCAATCATCCA
>CAZPCF010000355.1:0-1595 GCA_964585045.1 uncultured bacterium | reverse complement strand
CAAAAACCATTTTCGCCCTTTTCCATAACCGATGCGCTCTTTCGTTCCGGCGAGTGTAAGAAGCACCGCTCGCGAACGGGAACGATGAAAAAGATAACCCTGATCCCAAGGCCCACGCCTCCTTAACTCCAGAACAAATCGCATTTTTGAGAACCAGGAACGGTGTGTCCTTTTTTCGTCAAAACTCAAGAAATCCGAAACCGCGGGATGAGCCTCAAGGATCTCCCGGCACCGCTCGGGGGCAATACAGACGATCGATGCGCCGGGATATTTCAGCTTGATAAGATCGAGCGCGGGCATCTGGAAAAGCAGGTCTCCAAGCCAATTCTTCATCACGGCGAGGATCTTCACCCCGTCAGAAACTTGCGAAATCATGACGCGAGCACCCTTTGGCAATGTTCAAATACCTCTTCCACGGAAATATGCGTAAGACAGGCTTTTGTTTCTTTGGCTTTGCAAACACCGTCGTAACAAGGTTGACAGGGCAGATGATGCGAGAGTATGTCTATTTTTTTCCCGGGCGGGACATGACGCTTGGCGTCTGTCGGGCCGAACAAGGCCACGATCGGAACATTCATGGCTGCGGCCATATGAAGCGGCGCCGTATCTCCCGTCACAACCAAATGAAGCCTTTTGAAAAAAGCAGGTAACTCCTCCAACGCGGTTTTTCCGATAAGATCGAGGATCTTGCCGGACCCAAAGGAATAAAAAGGTCGTCCGAGATCTGCTTCGTTGGGAGAACCGATAAGGATGATCCTCACATCATATTTCTCAAGGAGCCGCTTCGCAAGGGCAACAAAATGCTCTGCGGGCCAGCGTTTGCTCGGCCAGTTAGGGCTGGACCCCATCACGAACCCGATGATCCGGGTGGACTCTTGGGGCTCCAGCAGGCTGATCATTTGGTCCGCTTTTTCAAGACTCTCGGGTTTCGGCCAAAGTTCCAAGGCATCATCAAATTTGATAACCCCGGTCTTGGACAGCACGCGGAACTGATGGCGGAGCGGGGAATCCTCGACCTCGAAAGTCTTGTCGGGCCGGTTCAGAAGCCATCCCCACCTTCCTCGTGCAAAACCGAAACGTTGGACCGCCCCTCCCAGATAAGCTAGGAGATGCGTCCACTTATTATTGTGAAGATCTACAGACATATCAAAACCTTCGCGGCGGACACGGCGAGCGGTCTTCAAAAGGTAAAAAATGTTCGAAAGCTTTTTCCGGTCCACCAGGATCATGTCATCCAGATAAGGACATGCCGATATGATGGGTGCGAGCTTGCGGTCGACAAGAAGCGTGATCGCAGCATCCGGAAAACGCTCCTTGAGCATTCTTAAACTCGGCACGACCAAGATGAGGTCCCCCATCGCCCCGAGTTTGATCACAAGGATCCTCCGCCGCTTGCGGACTTCCTGATAGACTTCGAGCGTTTTGCGGACCATTTGCTCCAGATTAAATTTTTCCTCCACTTTTTTCCGCAGTTTCACCGCGAACGCCTTGGCCTTCTCCCGGTCCGTCAAAAGCTCGTACATGGCCTCGGCCATCGCGGGAATATTCTTCGGGGGGAAAAGCACGCCGTTCTCGTTAGGATCGATAATATCCCG
>CAZPCF010000354.1:0-1596 GCA_964585045.1 uncultured bacterium | reverse complement strand
CTTCCAAGGCCTTGAGGATCTTTTGCATGATCGGGCCGAACTTGGTCTTTGAGACCAGGTTGTCGAAAGTGATGATCCAAGGCTCCTCCTCCGACCCCATCGCCTGCAATTTTTCCGCGACTTCGTCGTCTTTGATCGCCAAAAGTTCCAGGGGCATATCCACCTTTTCCTTAAGTAATTTCCTGAAAGGGATCGTTTGCGGGATATTTTCTTTGACGTTCAACACATCCACGTCGTGTTGAGAAAACCTCTGCGTTGCCGCCATCCCCGCATAAGCCTTGAGGAGCGGCTCATCCAAAGCCACGACGCGCGGATAATCTCCTTCGACACGGTTGACCGCGCGGGTCCCCAAACCCAGGACCAAACGCAACATGCCTGCCTTAGGATCCAGACCGCTTTTCCAGACAAAAACGTTTTGCGAGATCCCGACACCGGCAGCATCCGGGAAAAAATAATCCTGGTGGTAGGCGCCCGAGACCCGCTGAACGAGAAGCGCCATTTGTTCGTCCATCTGATCCAATCCTCGCTGCAAACGGTAGGCCAAGGCGTCCGGATTCATCGTGGAAGCATAGATCCGGCGGACCGCTTCGACGAACTTTGCATACCGCTCGTCGGGCGTTCCCTGGTTGACAAGGAAAACACTTTCATATTTTCCGGCAAAGGCATTCCCGTAACTGTCCTCCAACAAACTGCTGGAACGGACGATGATCGGCGATTGTCCAAAATATTCGATCATCTGCAGGAATTGGTCCTTGATCTCTTCGGGGAAAACACCCCTCAACAACTCCTCGTGAAGCTTCCGGGCCATCTCAAAGTAACCCCCCTGGGTCCTCTGCGCCATATGATCTTTCCACAAACCATTTTCAACAATATAGGTATAGAAAACATCCGAACCGATATAAAAAGAATCATGAGGCTCAAAAAGTTTTTCCGTTTCCAGGGATTTTTCTTTTAACAAGATGCTCCGGGCGATCAGCATCCCTACGGATTTACCTCCAATAAACCCGGTCCCGATCATTTTCGACTTTATATTCAACAGATCTTCGAGCACAAGGTTCTCCTTAGCCAGGCTCAGGATTTTCTCATCCCGCGCCAGCATGATCCGGCAGAGCTGGTCCATCATTTGTTCTTTAACTTCCCGCGAGCCGCCTTTTTGGTCCACAAGGTCCTCAGCCTTCAGAAAAAGCTGGTCCCAATAATCCAGATTCCGCTTTGCGCTCTTGGCTCCTTTTTTAAAGATCTCGGAGAAAACCTTCGCTGTGTCCGCGCTATTGGCGATCGGAATGAATTTTTCTTTTTTCCGGACATGGGGCAGGAACATCGTTGGAGAATACCGGTCCCAGACCTTCAGGAGGTGAATGTAGCAATCGCCCTGGTAGTAGTACACATCGATCAAAAGCTGGGTCGTATCCCGGATGCGGGCGACGGTCTTGAACGAATGCCGGTTCCTCAAAAGAGCAAAATAGGCGATCGTATTTAGTTCATAAAGGTAGGGGCAGGTGATCTTGAAGAAATTCCCGATCATGAGGTCATTGGCCCAAGAGGACAACAGGTCCGAGAGGCAATCGAAAACATAAAAAACGCCTTCTCCTTCTT
>CAZPCF010000353.1:0-1633 GCA_964585045.1 uncultured bacterium | reverse complement strand
TCCAGCTTGTTCCCGGCTCTTATCTGAACGCGATGGCAGCCATCGTTAAGCAGGACCCCCAGTTCAAATCCGGGCCGATAGACGCAGGTCGAATCATCGCAGCTTATTACCAAAATGCGCTCGTCGACGTACAGGATCTCAAGTCCGCGAGCATTCGAAGCTACATAAAATGCTGCTTGGGGCTAAACCAGAAGCTCAATATGACAATGAGATCAGCTAACCGTTTTTCACAGGAAACGGATGTGATGAAGAAACGCCGCACGCTAGACAAAGTCCCGGTTTTGCCCGCCCGGAAGGAGTTTGATCTCGGACAGACGGATTTTGGCCATGTGCGAATCGATCGGATCAAAAGCAAAAAACGGCTTATTGAAGAAGCCGATCAAATGAAAACGTGCGTCCTGACCTATGGACGGGACATAGCGGACGGCACCTGCGCCCTGTATCATGTCCATTTTGAAAACAACGATTATACCCTCGAACTCCAGAAGGATGAAAACGGACGGTTGTTTCAAAGCCAACTGAAGGGCGTATCAAACTCGCCCGCCCCGAAAAAGCTGGGCACCCGGATTCGGAAAATACTCCAGAACTTGTAGCCGGGGAAAAACATGACCCTATATCCCGATACCTTTGACCGATTTCCTCCACTTCAAGGCGGTCTCAACAACGAGGAGTTCTCGAACGGGGTCAGAACGCTTTTTTCCGATATTTCGGGCGCTGGGTTTGGCTGATGTTTTCCGTTGCCGCCGAACTGCGGGAACAGTATCCTGCTTTTCTGTTAAGTGAATCTAACTGTCAAAAAACTACAAACAGGAGGACAGCATCACATGAATCGCCACTACCTTTCACGTCTAGCGATCCTGGCTGGCGATGCTCGCGCATTATCTGGTTCATTCCCCCGCAGAGCCCAAGCCGGAAAGGTGCAGGCCCATTGACACAGACCGGAAAACAAACAGGAAAATACAGTCAGGAGCAAAATGAATAGAAGAACCTTCCAGCACACGGTTGCCGCTGGCGCAGCAGGAGCGTCATTCAGCATTCCCTCTCTTTACGCGGCCGCGGACCGCCGGGCGGGTAATAATTCCCCCGACATTAAATTCGGGATGGTTACCTACCTTTGGGGCAAAGACTGGGATCTGCCTACCCTGATCGCCAATTGCCAAGCGACAGGAGTTCTCGGCGTTGAATTGCGCACCGAGCATGCCCATGGCGTCGAAGCGAATCTGGATGCCGCGCAGAGAAAAGGCGTCCAAAGCCGTTTCGATAACAGTCCCGTTGAACTCGTGGGTCTGGGCACGAACTTTGCCTTTCACCACACCGATCCGGAAAAACTGAGGAACGACATCGAGGGAGCAAAAGCGTATATCCGACTAAGCCATGACGTCGGCGGCTCGGGCGTAAAGGTAAAACCCAATGACCTGCCTAAAGGGGTTCCGCCTGAAAAAACGATCGAGCAGATCGGCAAGTCGCTGAATATTCTCGGTGCCTTCGCCGCAGACTTCGGGCAGGAAATTCGCCTGGAAGTTCACGGCGGATGTTCGGAGCTTCCCGTCATAAAAAAGATCATGGATGTTGCGGACCATCCCAACGTCGGGGTGTGCTGGAACTGCAATGACGCCGACCTGTTGGCCCCCGG
>CAZPCF010000352.1:0-1633 GCA_964585045.1 uncultured bacterium | reverse complement strand
AACCCTCTCGACACCCGGACCCGAATTCGAGACCGGGTGTCAAATAAGGGTTGGGGAAGAAAAAATGCTAAACAAGTTTTTCAAATTCACCGAAAGAGAGACAACGCCCGGCACTGAGGTCATTGCGGGGGCCACAACGTTCCTCGCGATGGCCTATATCATTTTTGTCAATCCCAACATCCTCGCAACGACGGGGATGGACAAGACCGCGCTGATCACGGTCACCTGCCTCGTGACAGCGCTCGCCACTTTGATGACCGGCCTTTTCGCGAATGCCCCGATCGCAATGGCGCCCGGCATGGGACTGAACGCCTTTTTCGCCTACTCCCTGGTTCTGACCGAAAAGGTGAATTGGCAGACCGCGCTCGGGATCGTTTTTATTTCGGGCCTGTTCTTTTTCGTCCTGACGCTCGCCGGCCTCCGCCGGAAGATCGTAGATGCGATCCCCCGTTCCCTTATCTCAGCAATGTCGGTGGGGATCGGCCTTTTCATTGCCTTTATCGGGCTTGTGAACCTCGGGATCATCCAAAAAAATGAGGCCACGCTGGTCTCAGCCGCTCCGATCACGTCCACGGTCCTGATCGGGCTCGCGGGTTTCCTCGTCATGGTCACGCTGGAAATGAGGAAGGTTAAGGGCGCCATGCTCCTGGGCATTCTCGCAGCGACCCTGGCCGCACTTTTCACAGGAAAGATCGCATGGCCGGAAGCTTGGCTCTCTCTCGACTTAAAAATTTCCCCTATTGCGTTCCAACTCGATATTCTGGGCGCCTTCAAATGGGGTTTCCTCGGCGCCATTTTCGCTCTTATGTTCATGGATCTTTTTGACAGTATCGGATCGCTGGTCGCATGCTGCCATCAGGCGAAATTCACGGATGAAAAAGGGAATATCCGGGGCCTGGACCGCCTGCTCTCTTTGGACGCGATCGCCAGTATGCTCGGCGCGGTCTTCGGAACTTCCACCACCACGACCTATATCGAATCCGCGACCGGCATCGGTGAAGGAGGACGGACGGGTCTCACCTCGATCGTCACGGCCCTCCTGTTCCTTTTGGGGATGCTGTTCATTCCCGTGATCGCGATCGTTCCGGTTTACGCTACTGCACCGGCGCTCATCCTCGTGGGATTTTTCATGATGAAAGAAGTGAAAGAGATCGATCTTTCAAACATCGAGGAGGGGTTCCCGGCATTTGTGATCATTGTAATGATCGCCCTAAGTTATTCGATCGCGGCCGGACTCGCGTTCGGATTCCTAAGCTACGTGCTCTTCAAAACGGTGCGGTTGAAATTCCGTGAGATCCGGCCCGCCATGTGGGTCATCGCCGCCCTCTCTCTTCTGCACTTCATCCTTTAAAATAAAAAAGGGACAGGCCCTGCTACCGGCCCGTCCCTTTTTGAAAGAAATCCGTTCTATTCTATTTAACTTTGTCTTTGAACCCGTCGCTCCGTACGAGCCGCCTTCCGTTCTTGATGAATCTGTTTCTTGTCTTTCACCACTTCTTTTTTGGCAGCATGCAATGTTTCTTTGTCCCCTTTCATTTGTTGGACATTTGCCTGATGTGTCGCTTTGAGCTGCGCCCGGAGCTCCTTGACTTTTTCTTCATCTCCCGCCAGTTTCGCTTCCTTGATCTGAGCT
>CAZPCF010000351.1:0-1646 GCA_964585045.1 uncultured bacterium | reverse complement strand
AAAGCGGTCGAAGCGGGTTCGAAGGCTGTGATGTGCGCCTCGACCGGCAATACGTCCGCCTCTGCCGCGGCTTACGCATGTCGTTGTGGCCTGAAGTGTTATGTGTTGATCCCGGAGGGGAAGATCGCCAAAGGGAAACTTTTGCAGGCGTACCGCTACGGCGCGAAAGTGATCATGATCGAGGGGAATTTTGATAAGGCGCTGGAGTTGGTGAAGGACATGACGGCGGACGGCAAGATCACGCTCGTGAATTCCATCAATCCGTATCGTATCGAAGGTCAGAAGACGGCCGCATTTGAGATCGTCGATGATCTGGGTGATGCACCGGAATATCACGCGATCCCGGTCGGGAATGCCGGCAACATCACCGCTTACTGGAAAGGCTACAAGGAATATAAAAAAGCGGGGAAGTCCGAGACCTTGCCGAAAATGCTCGGGTTCCAGGCTGCGGGTTCGGCGCCGATCGTTCTCGGCCATCCGGTGGAAAAGCCGGAGACGATCGCGACAGCGATCCGTATCGGGAATCCCGCGAGCTGGCAGGGCGCTGTCGCCGCGCGCGACGAATCGGGTGGCTTGATCGATATGGTGACAGACGAGGAGATCACGAAAGCTTACCGTTTTATCGCGGAACGCGAAGGTGTGTTCGCGGAACCGGCCTGTGCCGCGCCAGTTGCCGGTGTGATCAAGCTTGCACGAAAAGGATTTTTTAAAGACGGATCCCGCATCGTGATCACGCTCACGGGTGCGGGGCTGAAGGACCCGGATTTCGCGCTCAGCTTTGAAGATCCGGTCACTAAGGTCAAATCCACTCTAGATGCCGTAAAGGAGGTCATCCGATGAAATCCATCGTTGTGGTTCTCGCGGGCGCTGCGGATCATCCGACCGAAGAGCTCGGAGGTAAAACTCCTTTGGAGGTCGCGAAGGTTCCGAACCTGAACTTTTTTGCGAAGAGCGGCAAGGTCGGGACCGCGAGGCTTGTTTCCGACCGACTGCCGCTTTCGGCGGATGTAAGCCTCTTCAATCTTTTAGGCTATGACGCGTCGAAACTTTACACGGGCCGCGGACCGCTTGAGGCGGCTGATAAAGAATTGACGCTCGATGACAAGGAAGTCGCGTTCTGCATGAATTTCATCACCGAGGCCGCAGGCATGTTGGCCGATCCGACCGCCGGGGCTCTCAGCACCAAAGAAGCGAAAGCACTAGTCAATTTTCTGAACAAAAAGGTCGCGAGCGATTTCGTGCGGTTTTTTTCCGGTTCCGCACACCGGCACATCGCGGTGATCAAGGACGCGAATGGATTTGAGGCGCTGTCCGCAAGGACCCAATCGCCGGAAAGCGTGGTCGGCGAAAAGATCGAAGAGGTGCTGCCGAAAGGCCCCGGCGAGGAATTGATGCGAAAATTGATGTACGACGCCAGGCTTCTTTTACAGGACCATGAGATCAATCAAGTGCGCGTGGACCTCGGTGAGAACCCCGCGAACATGATCTGGCTTTGGGGGCAGGGGAGAAGGCCGCAGGTTGTCCCTCTCACCCAGAAGTATAATCTTAAAGGTGGAATGATCTCCGCAGTTGATTTGCTGAACGGCATCGGCATTATTGCCGGATTAAAAGTGTTTCCTGTGGAAGGGGCAACCGGTTACATTGAT
>CAZPCF010000350.1:0-1664 GCA_964585045.1 uncultured bacterium | reverse complement strand
GTCCCGTAGACTTAGCCCTTGCTCTGCAAAAGAGCTCCGACCGCTTGCCAGACCTCAAGGGGTTTTAATTCTCCCGCGGAGACTTTCGCGATGACTTCTGGTTTTTCAGGGAATCCGGAGATCTTCAGGTCGGCCACGACCGGTGAGCCGCCGATCTCAAACTGCATTTGCCGGCCCTCGAGCATGAGCGGGCCGTAATCCAAAGAAAGCGACGCGTTGCGGAATCCCGGACCTTCCGGAACCGTCCAGGAGGCTTTATCGAATGAAAGATTACAGATATGTTCCGCCTTCTCCAGCTTTCGAAGGTCCCCCTTCCAATTCGCCATCAGCTTAGCATCTCCCTCAAGCTTGTACCCCTGGAGCACGGGAATATATTGTTCCCAATCGGTCAGAGAGAATTTGTTCGTGATCAGATTGAGCTGTCCTTCCCCGGTCTTCAGGTCCAGGTCCTTCAGATTTCCTTTCATGCTCAATTCCTTGAACTTCACGGCAAAATCGCCGCCAAGCATCGTGCTTTTTTGGAGCAGAAGATCGAAATTCAGGTCCAATGGAATATCTTTGGGTTTTGTAAAATACTGCCCGTAGGAAAGGAGTACTTGCGCAAGATCCCATCCGAAATGGAGCGACAGATGGTCCAGCGTCCCTTCCATGGAAAGAACCCATTTCCCGGGGCCGGAAAATCCGATATGAAAGGGAAGTGCATTCTCGAGCCCCGGCCAATACTTTAGAAGATCTTCGAGCGCCATATTCGAGCCCGCCACGTGCATGTCGCCGATCTCCCCCGTATTAAGTTTCATGCTCCCCTTGGCTTCAATTTCACCGAAGGGGAATTTTACGAGCCCTTTGTAGAGCTTCAGCTCCGAAGTGTCGTTGTTCCACGCGGCCGTCACGTTCCATTCTGTGTCAAACGCCGGAGACGGAACCCAGGTGCTTTCCTGTGGCATTTCGTAGGTAAGTCCCTTCCCGGTCCCGGCCGCAGTTAATTCGAGAAAAACTTCCTGTGCCTTTTTCTTGATCTCCACGGAAGTATCGATCTGGCCCCCTTTAAAGAGAAAGGCCCTTTTTGGGTCCGGTGTGAGCCCTTTAGCCGCATCCCCCAGCGACAGCCCTTTGAGTTCCACCACTATAGACCCGCTCGCCTTCTCCCAGTTCCACTCCTCGACGGAATCCAGCACCACGTTCCCTTTCATCACTAGCGCGCTTGGTTTCCCAGCCATGTCTGTGGCGAAATGGAACGGAATGGGGATCTTGGGACGGACGGCGCCGATTTGAAGCGAGAAATTTTCGAAACGCACCGGATTAAAAAAATCCAGACCGGGAAGTGAAAATTCAGCTTTTCCGGATTGCACATAAAAAGCTGCGGGCTCCACTCGCCCGAAAAGAAGGGGCAGGATCGTAAAATCAAATTGGACCTTTTCCGCTTCGACAACGAGGGAGCGATCCGGGAAGGTTAATTGCGTGCGCTCAAAAACGAGCTTAGGTTGGGGAAGATAACCTACCCGGACATTTTGATATTTCAACGTTCCTTCGGTGAGCGCCTGGACTTTTTGGATCAGGAGTTCGTGAAGTTTTGAGGAGGGAAGCAGACGATGCGCCTGGAACCAAAGACCTGAAACAAAAAAAACGAGGAGGAGACCGGCCGATAGTAGCAATACCTGGCTTTT
>CAZPCF010000349.1:0-1679 GCA_964585045.1 uncultured bacterium | reverse complement strand
TCGTGGCCTACGCTTCCAAAGCGAATCCCGTTCCTTCTTCCAAAAAACCCGTGAAAAAAGCACTTGTTGCGAGGAAAAGAAAATGAATATCAAGGAGATCAAGGAACTTTTAGAGTTGATGGCGGAGCACAATCTCGGGGAGATCGAGATCGAGAAGGACAACGCGAAGATCATGCTCCGGAAGATGGCGGGGGGCGGGATCGTGGTGCAGAACACGCCGCAGGCAATGGCACCGATCGGAACGGGCATACCGGCTCCGGCCCAAGCCAGCGCTCCCGCGGCCGCTGCGCAACCCATAGCCGAAGAGGGCGTGACGATCGTGCGCTCGCCCATGGTCGGAACGTTTTACGCGGCTCCGGCCCCGGACCAGCCCGCTTATGTAAGCGTCGGGAAAGTGGTCAAAGACGGCGATGTGCTTTGTATCATTGAAGCCATGAAGCTTATGAACGAGATCAAGTCGGAACTGGGCGGTACGGTGATCGAGATCCTCGTGCAGAATGGCCAGACTGTGGAATACGACCAGCCGATCCTGAAGATCAAAAAGGGTTGATCCCGAAACCTTTTCCAACAGCAACCCTTCATACGGGGAAATATTATGTTCTCAAAGATCCTGATTGCAAATCGTGGTGAGATCGCGGTACGTGTGATCCGTGCCTGCCGTGAAATGGGCATCCAGACCGTGGCGGTCTTTTCCAAGGCGGATCGGGAATCCTTGCACGTGAAACTGGCCGACGATGCCATCTGCATCGGCGAAGCCCCGAGTTCGGAAAGTTATCTCAATATCCCTGCCCTCATCTCCGCGGCTGAGATCGCGGATGTCGAGGCCATCCATCCGGGCTATGGGTTCCTGGCCGAGAATGCGCATTTTGCGGAGATCTGCGAATCCTGCCAGATCAAGTTCATCGGCCCGAAACCCGAAAGCATCCGTATGGCTGGCGACAAATCAGTTGCGAGAATGGAGATGAAAAAGGCCGGGGTTCCGATCATCCCTGGCAGCAAGGGAACGGTGAAGGACCAGGAAGAAGCCCTGCGTCTTGCAAAAAAATTGGGTTACCCCGTGATCGTTAAGGCTTCCGCGGGCGGCGGAGGTAAAGGCATCAAGATCGCACACAATGATGGGAAGCTCATCAGCGCATTCCTTACGGCCCAGACCGAAGCAGAAGCCGCCTTCGGCAACGGCGAGGTTTATATCGAAAAATTCATCGAAGAGCCGCGCCATATCGAAGTGCAGATCATGGCCGACAGCTTCGGCAATGTGGTCCACCTGGGCGAACGCGACTGTTCGGTCCAGCGCCGCCACCAAAAACTCATCGAAGAATCTCCTGCGCCCGGCATGAGCGCCAAGCTACGCAAAAAGATCGGTGATACGGCCATCCGGGCGGCGAAGGCGTTCAAATACGAGAACGCCGGAACGGTCGAGTTCCTGCTCGACAAGAACGAGAATTTCTATTTTATGGAGATGAATACGCGTCTTCAGGTCGAACATCCGGTGACAGAAATGGTGACGGGGCTCGATCTCGTGAAGGAACAGCTGCGTGTTGCCGCCGGAGAAAAACTGAGTTTTACACAGGAGCAGATTGAGATCACGGGGCATGCGATCGAATGCCGCATCAATGCCGAGGATCCGGACAATGATTTTATGCCGTCCCCCGGGAAGATCGAAGTCTGGCGAATGCCGG
>CAZPCF010000348.1:0-1691 GCA_964585045.1 uncultured bacterium | reverse complement strand
AACCGTTCTCGGTGGGAAGGAACGTGTGAAAGACCGTTCCTTCATAGGCAACTCCTTGCGGCGTGATGACCTTAAGCGAGTAAGATGCGGCCATTTCAGGCAGAGACCTTTATCTTTTCATAAGCTTCCATGACATCCTCAATGCCCCCCGCCATGTAAAAGCACTGCTCCGGGATATGATCGAGCTCACCGGCGAGGATCTTCTTGAAACTGGTAATGGTGTCTTTTAAATGCACGTAACGGCCTTTGCGTCCCGTGAAGGCCTCCGCCACGAAGAAGGGTTGCGAAAAAAAGCGTTCGATCTTCCGGGCGCGCATCACAAGCTCTTTATCTTCCGGGGAGAGTTCGTTGATCCCCAGGATCGCGATGATATCCTTCAGGTCTTTGTAGCGCTGCAGGACGCGCTGGACCTCGCGGGCAATATCGTAGTGTTCCTGTCCGACGATACGCGGGTCCAACATGCGCGAAGTAGAGGCAAGCGGGTCCACCGCCGGGAAAATGCCTTGTTCTACGATCTGGCGCGAAAGCACGGTGACACCATCCAGATGTGAGAACGCGGTGGCAGGTGCCGGGTCCGTGAGGTCGTCGGCCGGGACGTAAATGGCCTGCACGGAGGTGATCGAGCCTGATTTTGTGGACGCGATTCGCTCCTGCAGAGCGGCCATTTCGGTCGCGAGGTTCGGTTGATAACCGACCGCCGACGGCATGCGGCCGAGGAGAGCCGAGACCTCCGAACCTGCCTGTGTGAAACGGAAAATGTTATCGATGAAAAGAAGCACGTCCTGATGCGCCTCGTCGCGGAAATATTCCGCCATCGTGAGACCCGAGAGCGCCACGCGGAGGCGCGCGCCGGGCGGCTCGTTCATCTGCCCGAACACCATGGCTGTTTTTTTAATGACGCCGGACTCCTTGAGCTCGAGCCAAAGGTCGTTGCCTTCACGCGTGCGTTCTCCGACGCCGCAGAAGACCGAAACGCCGCCATGCTCGGTGGCGATCGAATGGATCAGCTCCATGACGATCACGGTCTTTCCAACGCCCGCACCTCCGAAAAGCCCGACCTTACCGCCCTTCGGATAAGGGGCCAGAAGATCGATGACCTTGATGCCGGTCTCGAGGGTTGCAGAAACGGGGAGCAGCTCTTCGAAAGAGGGGGGCGCGTGATGAATGTTGTTCTTTTTGGACGGATCCTTGACGCTGCCTTCTTCGTCGATCGGTTGTCCGAGAAGATTGAAAATGCGGCCGAGGGTTTGCTCTCCCACGGGGACCGAGATCGGAGCGCCGGTATCTTTTACCTTCATACCGCGCACCAGTCCGTCGGTCGAAGCCATAGCGATCGTGCGGACGATATTGTCCCCGATATGCTGCGCGACTTCCAGGACCAGGATCCGGTCCTTCATTTCCACTTCCAGGGCGTTCAACATTTTTGGCAGTTGCTCTGCTTCGAATTCAACATCGACGCTGGGGCCCATCACTTGGATGATCTTACCGGATGACATAAATAACTCCTCCATTCGCGGGGAACGGTCCTCGGGGAACGGCGAACGCTTTCGTTCTACGTTTCCCGTTTCCCGTTACCCGGCTTTAAGGGCTTGTGAGCCCGAAACGATCTCAATAAGTTCTCGGGTGATAGCGGCCTGCCGGACCTTGTTCCTTAAAGGAACAAGCATATCGATCAGTTCTTTCGCGTTCTC
>CAZPCF010000347.1:0-1697 GCA_964585045.1 uncultured bacterium | reverse complement strand
AAAAGCCGTTCTGGCCATGCACCATGCCGGGGTAATACGCAGAATAATCCGGGATGTTTTCCTGAAACTTAGTCAAAATCAAATCCCTGTTTGTGGATTACGGCCTTCCTCCCATTATCATAGTCATAATCGCCTTGTGAGTGTGCAGTCTGTTCTCCGCTTCATCAATAACGACCGAATTGGGTCCGTCTATCACCTCGTCAGTCACTTCCTGTCCTCTATCCGCCGGGAGACAGTGCATATAAATACCATTCTTATTAATCAATCGCATTTCCTTTTTAGTTGTCATCCAGTTTTTACTGGCGCTGTTCAATCTCTCTGCTTCCTCATGGTTTTGCTCTTTTATGGTATTGCCTGCTTCATCTGTGTAATTGAAGCAGGGTACGGCGCCCCAGGATTTAGGATAGACAATGTCCGCGCCCTTAAAGCCTTCATCGAAATCATTGGTTATCCGGAATGAGCCATTTGTCTGCTCCGAAAATTGTTGACTTGCTTTAATGATTTCAGGATCCAAATCAAATCCTTTGGGATGAGCCAGGGTCACATTCATACCCATTTTAGTCGCCGCCAGGATGACGCTTTGGGGCACAGCTCGCGGTTTTTCGATAGAACCGGAATACGCCCAGGACATTGTGAGGTTCACTCCCTTAAAAGTTCCAAATTTTTCTTTTATGGTAATGAGATCCGCCAGAGCCTGTGTCGGATGGTATTTATCACATTCCATATTGATTATGGGAATTTCGGCATATTCGGCAAATTCTTTTATTAAGGCATTGGCAAATCCATATATCCAGTAAGCCGGGGGACCGTACATGCGTATGGCAATGGCATCCCCAACCCGGCTCAACATTCCCGCTACATCAGAAATCCTCTCGGTTTTATATGGAATATCAAAACCTTTTCTTGCCGGAGTATATGTTTTCCCGGGTTCCAGATCCACATGAATTCCACCCAACTGCTGAATTCCCGCCGCAAAAGTACTGCGAGTTCTCAGCGATTGATTAAAAAACATGGTGAATAAAGTTTTGCCTTTTAGAATATTGCTTTGATCATCATTCATGGCATGACGGCATTTCAAATAAAGCGCCATATCAATTAATGTTTCCCATTCCTCTTTGGTGTAATCCAATTCGGCGTCAATCCAATCTCTTCCTAAAAATTTGTTCGTCTTCATTTTTTCTCCTTTTATTTTATCAATTACTAATTCTAATCTGCCATTTAAAACATTTTCCCATAAGATAGAATTTTAAGGTTCTCTTGAAAGTAAAATTATTTACGGCTTCGTTCCTTTGCGCTATTTAACAACAGTCGTTCCAGCTTCACCCTTAATTGTTTGTTTATACTTCGTTGTAAGCGAGATATAGGCCCTCTCACCGCCGTTTTCCATAAAATTAATAATGGCTTTGATTTTAGGTCCCATACTACCAGGCGGGAAATGACCTTCTTGATAGTATCTTTTTAATTCTTCAACAGTCGCCGATCTCAGATCTTTTTCATCTGACCGTTGATAATTCAACTTTGCTCCGTCTTCTGCTGTAAAAATCGTTAATATTACCTCAATATCCTCGCCGGATTGTTTATATCTCTGCCTTAATAATGTTCCAAGAAGCGCCGATGCAAGGTCTTTATCAATGACAGCCTCAACACCTGTATATATTTTCGGATTTTTTTCGCTTTGAAACTCAATGTCATAATTA
>CAZPCF010000346.1:0-1728 GCA_964585045.1 uncultured bacterium | reverse complement strand
TTTTTCTGCCACTCGGCATATAATCGCAAGATCCTCTCCTGCGTCACCGAGTTCTTGTCAAGCCGCGTCGTTATATAGTTGACTGCCTGCATGGAGGCATCAGGGTCATGCGCCGCGACGGTCTCCTTCACCCATAAATAAAGGAATGTTTTTTCCACCCCTTCCCTGAGAGAAACGCCCGGTTCGAACCCAAGCTTATTGCGGGCCTCTGTGAGATCGGGCCGGCGTACGCGCGGATCCCGAGGATCCTTCGCTTCTATGATCCTGATATCGACCTTTCTGTGAAGATACTTTTGCCCAAGCTCATTGATAAGATCGGCAAGCTCCCGGAGCGTGAACTCCTTATCGCTTCCGATATTAAAAACACGCCCGCGGATCTCAGGGCCCAGACCGTCTTTTTCCAGAAGCTTCATGATCCCGTCCACGGTATCGTCAACGTACCCGAAACTTCGTGTGATCGTGTCGTCGCCGTATATCTCGATCGGCTCGTTCGCAAGCAACTTTTTAATGCAATTCGTCACGACGCGGCCGTCGTCAATACGCATGAACGGGCCGTATGTGTTGAAGATCCTCACGATGCGAAGATCCAGGTTCTCGCTTGCGTACTTTTCCGCGTATAGCTTCATCAAGGTTTCAGCGCCGCGTTTGGACTGATCATACTGAGAGCGCTTCAGATACGCGCTCACATTCCCAGCATAATCCTCGCGCTGCGGATGGACCAGGGGATTTCCGTAAACCTCAGAGGTGGACGTAAAGAGAAAGCGCGCATGGTGACGGCGCGCCAATTCCATGGCCTGAAAGGTAGCCTGCAGCCCTGCCCTCATGGTCTCGAGAGGGCGCCCGTAGTAATCCGCGGGACTGGCGATCGACGCGAGATGAAGAACCCGATCCACGGGGCCTTCGACATCGAACGGTTCGGAGACATCGATCTCCCTGAAATAAAAATTCGGTTCCCCTTTAAAAAGCGATAAAAAGCTCCTGTCCGCGCTTATGAAATTATCCAGAGCGATCACCTGATATCCTTCGTCAAGCATTCTTCTGACAAGATTAGTACCGATGAATCCGGCGGCGCCGGTAATCACAACCCGCTTTTGCCCGGGCAGGAGAGGAGGAAACTCCGGCCGGATGGTCACCGGCGCGACCTTCCTTGTTTCCGGCCCCAGAATATCGGAGAGAGTGCAGGCCCGGGCCAAAAAGACCGGTTTTGAAACGAACTTTTCTTTAAGGACGTCCTCCATCCCGAATATTCTCGCCTCCATCCGATCCTCGGGCGTAGGCGCATCATCAGTTATCTTCTTCCGTAAAAGCTCCTCCGCGGCTTCTTTTATCCGGTCCTGCGAAATATGTCCAGCAGGAAGCATGAGAACGCGAACATCAACATTCCCGAGCTCTTTAAAACGGAAATAGGCGCTGGCCCAGGCCAGAGCCGTACGAGCCCCTTCGATCCAGGGGGCTTCGTCCGCCAACGGGCCGTAACCGTCAATACCGGCTGGAACGATAAGGACTAACGGCATTTTTTTCCGGCCGGCATACTCAAGGAGCTTGGGGAACTCGAATATCATCTTATTAAAATCACTCCATGCCGCACCACTATCTTTAAGATCCTGCGGCATAAGCGGCGCCTGATACGCCACTCCTTTCGCCTCACCGGTTTCCGGATCGCTGAACACCAAGGTTTCGGCGGCGTTACGGGCATCCGGCGTTACTTTATCCGGAGTCACCTTTGCG
>CAZPCF010000345.1:0-1736 GCA_964585045.1 uncultured bacterium | reverse complement strand
CCGCTGGAATCTCGATGAGCTCCCGCAGCTTCTGAACGTGCTTTCCGGAAAAATGAGTCTGGTGGGTCCCCGGCCGGAGCGCCCGCACTTTGTGGACAAATTCCGCGAGAGCGTGCCGCGTTACATGGCGCGCCACAAGGTGAAGAGCGGCCTCACCGGGTGGGCGCAGGTCCACGGTTTGCGGGGCGACACGTCGATCGAGGAGCGTATCAAGTACGACCTCTACTACATGGAGAACTGGTCGTTGCTCCTGGACGTTGAGATCCTGGTGATGACCCTTTTTGCTTTTAAAAATGCGTATTAAAAACTGACGACGGACTTGAGACCACAGACATCAGACCGGAAAGCTCAAAACCTTTCAGTCTCCCGTCTCGAGTCTCGCGTCCTTTCACAGAAAGTTGACATCATGGAAAAAGCAGCCGTTTCGGTAGTCGTGATCGCAAAGAACGAAGAAAAGCGCCTGGCTGAATGCCTGAAGAGCGCCGAGTTCGCGGCGGAGATCGTGGTGCTGGATGACATGTCGACCGATCGTACGGTAGAGATCGCCAAACAATTTGGAGCGAAGGTCTTCCAGCGCGCGATGGACATCGAAGGCCGGCATCGGAATTATGCCTACGGCCTCGCCACGCAGCCGTGGGTTTTCTCACTCGATGCCGACGAGCGCATCACACCGGAGCTTGCGAAAGAACTCGCTGAGGTTGCCACAAAACCCAGCGATAGCGATCCGCACACGTGCTACTCGATGCCCGTTAAAACCTTCATCGGAACGGACTGGATAAAAGGCGGTGGCTATTATCCCGCGCCGAAAACCCGGTTTTTCAAAAAGGGGCAGTTTAAATACGAAGAGGCCCGCGTCCATCCCAAGATGTTCTATGAGGGCACCTGTGGCTCGCTAAGGGGCGACATCTTGCATTATTCCAGTCCGAGCTGGGAGAACTGGCTCGCGAAATTCAACCGCGAGACGGGACTTGAGGCCGAGAAGTGGGTGAGAGACGGCCGGAAGATGGGCCCGTGGCGCGTCCTTCGTAAGGCCACGAGCCGTTTCCTCAAATATTATTTTCAGAAAGACGGCATCGTGAACGGATACACCGGATTTCTGATGTCCTTTTTCCACTCCGCCTATCAGATCATCGCCTTCGCAAAATACCGCGAACTCAAAAGAGCGCAAGAAAGCGCTCCCAAATAGGAGCAACATGAAAGTCCCATATTTCGACCTCTCCCGGTCCCATCAAAAATTCGTCGTCGAGGCCCAGGAAGCTTTTGACCGCATCCTCAAAAGCGGCGCCTACATTCTCGGCCCCGCGCTGAAGGACCTCGAAGCCGAATTCGCGGCCTATATCGGGACCCCGTACGCCCTCGGCGTCGGCTCCGGGACAGACGCCCTGACTTTTGCGTTGCGCGCGCTCGATATCAAAAAAGGAGACGAGGTCATCGTTCCTTCTTTCACAGTCACGGCGACCGCGCTTGCCGTGATCCACGCCGGCGCGACGCCGGTCTTTGCCGATGTCGAGGAGAATACTTTCAATCTCGATCCTGAGTCCGCCCGGCAGGCCCTCAGCCGGAACACGCGCGCCATGATCCCGGTGCATCTCTTCGGCCAATGCGCCAATATGACCGCGCTCATGGCCCTCGCGAAACAGAAAAAGCTCAAGGTCGTGGAAGACGCCTGCCGGCGCACGGGGCCCTTTGGGTGAAGATCATGGCCGGCGCGTACGGGAATGCCGGGGCTTTCAGTT
>CAZPCF010000344.1:0-1753 GCA_964585045.1 uncultured bacterium | reverse complement strand
TCTCCGTCAGAGCGTTCGTGGGGCGAACACCACCGACCGTCGAAAGTTCATTGGATAAAATGGCCGTTTTTTCGATCCGGCACTTGCCGCAACATTCTTTGCGGGATGGCTCCTCCCCCTTTCCCTGAGCCGCCGCATGGTGGCATTGCAGGGCTTTGGCTTGGATCGCTTCGGGAATAAAGCCGCAATCAGCATCCGCACATTGGCAGTTCAGCGCGCTCGGAAAAGCACCGAACACGCACACGGCGGTGAATACCGACAGGAGTCTTTTTTTCATTTTCTTAAGCTCTCCAAAAGCCCGGCGATCTCCCGGATCTTTTGCTCTTTGTCCGATTTGGATCTACCGTTAAAAGCCGTTTTGACGCAGGCATTCAGGTGATCCTTGAGGATTTTGTTTTCGACATTCTTGAGTGCTCCGACTGCCGCGCCCACAGCATAAAGAATATCCACGCAGTAGCGCCCTTCTTCGATCATCTTCTGGATGCCGCGGATCTGCCCCTCGATCCTCCGGAGCGATACCAATTTGTCCTGATGGTCCGTTCCCTTTTTCATACTCCAACTATAGCATACCCTAGGGGGGTATGTCAATGCGTACGGCGCGAGGCGTACGGCGAAGCTAAATGCGCGGTGCGCCGTACGCCTTACTCCTTACAATGGTTTTATCTTCCCCGTTCCCCAAGCTTTGAGGTTTCCCTTTCTCGAATTTTTGCATACAATACCGCCCATCATGAATTTATTAGCCATCGAGACCTCCAGCCCTATCTTAAGCGTTGCGATCAAGAAAGGGGGGACTAAGCTCCGCCACGCGACCGTCAAAGGCTACATGAAACACGCCGAGAACCTTCTCCCCGTGATCGACCGGCTTCTCAAAAAAGAGAGGCTGAAGATCGGAGAGATCGACGCCTTTTTGATCAGCCGCGGGCCCGGATCTTTCACGGGACTGCGCATCGGTTTTGCCACGCTCAAGGGCTTCCTCGCGATCCGTCCCAAACCTTGCTATGGCGCTTTTTCCCTTGATGTGATCGCCGCCGGCATAAAGGTGCCAGGCACCTTTATAGGGAAACGGTGCCTGGCACCTTTAAATCTTACGGTATGCTTGGATGCAAGACGTGGTAAGATTTACACTCGTTCGTACCGCTATTATGGAAAAAGATGGCGCCCAAGCGGGCCGTCCCGCGTCGTACCCATCGACGAACTACGATCGGAACTTCCCGAGGGGAGTTGGATCGCCGGCGATGGGATCAGCAAGTTCGGACCGAACGGTTTTGTGATAGTTCCCGAGAAGAACTGGCGCCCGCAGGCTGCAACCTTGATCACACTCTTTGAGACGAAAGACCCGCTTCTTAAGAAGCTGCTACGCCCCAAGGAATTTTTACCGGTTTATCTTCGAAGTTCCGAAGCGGAAGAAAAACTTAAAGGGAACAGGCGTTAATTGTTTGCCTGTCCCCTATCCAAAAGAAAACATGACCGAACTTAAACAGCAAACATCCGGAATTCAGCATAGCTCTTGGATCGAGCTTCGCGCGGACCGTCTTCTTAAAAATCTCCGGACCCTTCAGGAACGATCCGGACAAACGGATGTTCTGGCGGTCATCAAGGCGAATGCCTACGGCCATGGGCTCGAAGAGATCGCGGGCATTCTCGCCGGAAAAGTCACCTATTTCGGCGTTGCCACTTTGCGGGAAGCGCTGGAGCTGAAAGAAAATCACCCCCAAACCCCTGTCTTCCTTTTCGGGCATTTGTTCTCGCATGA
>CAZPCF010000343.1:0-1777 GCA_964585045.1 uncultured bacterium | reverse complement strand
ATGCCTCCTTGATTGAATTTCCCTTATCAGGACATTCGTTTTGTTCTGGCGTTCTTAAGATGCAGCGCCAGTAGCTGCTTTTTTCTTACGGACCTCTTCCAAAGCGACCACGAGATTGCGCGTGAGAGCCCCGAGGACATTCGCAAAACCTTGGATCGGAGAGTTCATGCGCAATACCAGCTGCGTTAGAAGCTCTTTACGCGACGGAAGTCTTGCAAGCTGTTTAACGAACTCCTCGCCGTAGACCTGACCTTCGAAGATCACGCCGGCGGGTTTCCATTTTTCATTCGTCTTGGAAAAATCAACGAGCTTTTTCGAGATCTCTTGCGGGTCTTTGTCCCCGAACGTGATGACCACAGAACCGCTCAAGTACTTCTCGGCGCCCGCCACGCTGAATTGCGCAAAGATCTTACGGGCCATCGCGTGCTTGATCATTAGCGAACGTCCGGAAACCTTCTCGAGATTCCGCCGCGCCTCGGAAATGTCAAAGACCGAGATCCCGTTCAAGTTGGAAATAAAAGCATAAGGGCTTTTTTCGAATTCCTTAACGATCTCCTGAAACATCAATTTTTTTTCGATAGAAGGCATGACTTAAAGCGCTCCCGTATTAAGTCTGAGACCGGGACCATGGGTCGTCGCAATATGGATCGTCCGGAAATATTCGCCCTTGCTCGTCGCAGGCTTGGAATCTTTCACAGCTTTGATTACGGTCCGCGCGTTCTCTAATAGCGCTTCCTCGCCGAAGGACAGCTTGCCGCATACCGCATGCAACCCCGCGGTTTTATCACTTTTGAATTCAATGCGTCCGGCCTTCACCTCTTTGACCGCCTTACCGACCTGGGGCGTCACCGTGCCTGTCTTCGGCGTCGGCATAAGCCCTTTGGGCCCTAGTACACGGCCAAGTTTGCTGACTTCGCGCATCATGTCGGGATGAGAAACAACCACGTCAAAATCAAGAAAACCGTTCTTCACTTTTTCCACAAGCTCTTCCGCTCCGACAAAATCCGCCCCGGCCGTTTCAGCGTCCCGAGCACTCTCGCCCTTGGCAAAACAAAGCACGCGCAGGGATCTCCCGCTGCCGTGCGGCAAACTGACGGTGCCACGGACGTTCTCATCGCCTTGTTCGGCACGAACGCCCAGCTGGAAACTAAGCGAGATCGTTTCATCCGCCTTGCTTTTTTCGACTTTTTTAAGGACCTTAACGGCCTCGGTCAGAGAATATAACTTCCCCTCTTCTACCAGGGTCGCTCTTTTTTGATACCGCTTGCTGCGTTTCATCGTCTGTCCTGTTCCTACTTTGATCTTACGACTTCGACACCCATGCTGCGAGCTGCGCCTTCCACAATACGGGCTGCGCTTTCGATCTTGGTCGTATTAAGATCGACCATTTTTTTACGTGCGATCTCGAGGACCTGTTCCCGGGTGATCTTCCCGATGATCACACGACCGGGTTCCGAGGAGGCCTTCGCAAGGCCTACGGCCTTCTTGATCTCAGCCGCCACCGGAGGTGACTTCAGAATGAAGGTAAAGGTCTTGTCCTTAAAAACCGTCAACACTGCCGGCAGGATCGTGCCCGGGCGGTCTTTGGTGCGTTCATTGAATTGCTTACAGAATTCCATGATATTAACGCCATGCTGGCCGAGCGCGGGGCCGATCGGCGGCGCGGGATTCGCTTGTCCGCCCGGGATCTGCAATTTAATTTTTGTTTTGATCTCTTTTGCCATTTTTAGATCTTTTCCACTTGCCAGTATTCGAGTTCCACGGGCGTCGGCCGGCC
>CAZPCF010000342.1:0-1785 GCA_964585045.1 uncultured bacterium | reverse complement strand
GCACAAGTTCTATCAATTTATAGCCCTTTGAAGCCTCAAAAAAACGTCTTTATGAGCGGAGGAGCACTGCTCCCCCGCCCATAACCACGTCCATTACTTTTTCCGGATCTGCCTTGATATCCTTTCGACGGTCCTCATACCGGAATCGACCTTGTTTGGGATCGTCTCCCAGCCAAAGGATTTTCCTGGCGCCTGGGCGCTCCCGTAAGGAGGCGTGGGAACCGGGACCTGACTTACCCGGCCCGGGTCAGGCGTATTTTGAGTGAAGGCCTTCCAACCCGTAAGCACAGGCTTCCCCACGAATACCGCGAGAAAGATCCACGGGAGAAGCCATACCCCATATCGGAAAGCGCCCACGACTCCCTTTAAGATCAAAAGCATGACGCTTTTGTGGAATTGGAACATTCTCTTGATCTCGTTTTTCAAAAGCTCTTTTTTCATAAGGGCCCCCTTCGTCGCGTGTTTTTTTCATCCGGCTCAGACGCTCTCAATAATGAAAGCTCGATCGCATCCTTTGCCGTGTATTTCATATTATGCAGATGCAGATTCCCGGTCTCCGCGTCCTTAAGCTGAGCCGCGAGGCTCGCTTTATGGACGGTCATAAAATCAAGATCCCGATCGCTAAATTGCTTTTCAAAATGTTTGATCCATTCTCTCAAGTTCATATCTTGCCCCCTTCTATTATTTGTGGTTTTACGGACGATCATTCGCGTGATACGCGGAAGGCGGGAACGACCGACCCCGCCTTCCGCTTCGCCTGCATCTCGCCGGAACAGTCTTAGCCGTAAGATTTTTTTCTGCCGCGATCGCTTCCTCCCGTCAACGTCTCCAGCTTTTGTTCGAGACATAGAAGCTCGTTTTCCTCTTCCCCTATCGGACTTTCTTCTTCCGCAGAAGCAATGCGCTCTCGCAGGTTCTGGATTCGCACAGAAAGACCCCTTAAACATTCAACGCGTGTCATCTTGTAATCTCCTTTCGGGTTTTTAAATTGGGCGGGTTTTGATCAAGAAATCCACGGCACCGCATGAAACTTCAGGCCCGGGCTTTCCCGCTCTTTCTTTCCTCCCAGGAACTGCGACTCACCATCAGTTCAGGCATCGCATCCAAAGCCGCCATCGTCCGGCCCAAGCAGAGGCGCCCTCGCCAGCGGATCTCTTTTTCAAGAGCCCGCTGGATCCCGATGAGTTTTTGATGAACGCTTTTTTTTAAAATTAGCCGCACTGAAACACCCCCCTTCCAATTGTTTTTTAAAGTTGGCTTCGTTCTGAAAAGCTGAAATACTGGTTTTCGCCGATAATGATGTGATCAAGGATCCGGATCGAAACCGTCTGGCATGCCGCTTTGATCTTCTGGGTGATCTCGTAATCCTCGCGGCTGGGTTCGACTTTCCCGGAAGGATGGTTATGGACGAGCACCAGGCTCGACGCGTTTTGAAAAAGCGCTTCCCGCACGACCTCCCGGGGATGCACCGCCGCCTCATCCACCGTCCCGAAAAACATGTCTTTTTCACCCAGGATCTTTAAACCCTTGTCGAGGAAGATCACCTTAAAGACCTCCCGCTTGAGGTCCCGGAGGCTGGCCGTGAGGTAATCGGTGACCGCCTGAGGACTCCGGACGAAGTTCTGCCCGATCATCCCCTGTTTTAAGACGCGCCGCCCGACCTCACGCACGGCCTGAAGCACAACCTGCTGCGATTCAGGCAAATCCCTGAGATCAAAGAGCTGCCTGAGGCCCCCGGCCTTATTGAGTAGCTCCAGGGCAACACCGACTTCCGTTTGCTCGTAC
>CAZPCF010000341.1:0-1795 GCA_964585045.1 uncultured bacterium | reverse complement strand
GCTGTAATAAATATCCGGCTCCAACCCGCGCGTCGCGGGATTGAAGCTTTTGTAGACCTGATGCGCTTTTTCTCCGTCGCGCATCATCGCCTCGGCCTGGATCGCCCAAGTGCCGGCATGCGTATAAAGGCCGCCGTTCTCGCGAACCGAGGGGGCATAACGCGTGATGTAACCGATCGTTGCATCGGTCACGTTATACCCCGGCGTCAAAAGAAGAGGCCCGTATTTTTTGTAAAGCCACTTCGCGGCCGAATCCATCGCGACGCGGGCGCGCTTGGCATCCGCCACACCCGTAATGACGGCCCAAGTCTGACAATTAAGGAAGATCTTTCCGGTCTCACACTTTTTGCTGCCAAGAGGCCTTCCGTCGTCGCGTGTGGCACCCAAATACCATTCCCCGTCCCAGCCGTGCGTGTTAAGCGCTTTTTTCATTACTTCCGCGCGACGGAGATATTCCACGGCCTTTGTTTGGTCGCCGCGTTTTTCCATGACCGGCGCAATGCGGTTCAAAATGCCGTAGAGAAAATGCCCAAGCCAGATCGACTCGCCTTTCCATTTGGTGCCGACATGGCTTAACCCGTCGTTCCAGTCACATTCACCGATCAGCGGAAGATCGCGCGGCGAGAACCTTGTGAGGGCCTTGTCGATCGCGCGAAGCATGTGCTCATAGAGCGTCCCTGAGGTAACTTCTTTTGTTTTCGGATCGGGCAGGAATTTCACAACACTGTCCAGGATCGCCTCGTCGGCGGTTTCGTCCAGATAGTTCAGCGTGATGAAATCAAGCCATAGCAGGTCGTCCGAACAATGCGTGATGGCCCCGATATTCGTGCCGTGATGCCACCAGTGATAGACCGTCCCGTCCGGAAATTGCTGCTCGGCGTGAAGAAGGATCTGTTTTTTTGCAAGCTCGGGCCGTGTCGCAAAAAAGATCTGGCAATCTTGCAATTGGTCCCGGAACCCATAGCCGCCGCTGGACTGATAATAGGCGCATTTGGCCCAGATACGCGCGGAGATCGCCTGATATTTCATCCAGGTGTTTGTCATGAAATTGAGGGCCTCATCGGGCGTTTCAACTTCGGAGGCGTGGACAAAAGAATCCCAAAGCGCCTTGACCTTGTGAAGTTCCTGCTCCGCGGCCCTGGGGTTGGAATATTTTTGGATGATCCGTCCGGCTTCTTCCCGGTTCCGCGTGGAGCCCAGCGTGAAGATCACGGTCCTGGATTCCTTGGGACCAAGTTCCAGGTCGGCCTGAAGGCTTGCCGACGCATCGCCCCATTTTCCCTCTGAGTCCCGGCATTTTCCTTCCACGACCGCCGCCGGCGCATGGATCTCCCCGTAACGGCCCAGAAAAGATTCTTTGTCGCCATCATACGCCACGGGCTTGGGGTACGCCGCGTGGAACCCCTGGAGCGGTTTTTCGGTCATGCCCGTTGAAATGAACCCCGGCACGAGCGGCGCGCGCTTGACTCCATGGATGCAGCCGTTCTTTTTATCGATCCAGGTCTCTATGAACGTTTTGTGGAATTCGCGATGCGTGTCCGACCAGTTCCCGAGGCACCAGTCAAAATAGGTAAAAAGGCTTAACCGGCGTTTTTTCCCGGATTGGTTCGTGAGAACGACCTTCCAGACCTCGACCGGGTCTTCCACGTCGACAAAGATCGTTTTCTCGAACCGGATCCCGTGAAGCTTGCTGGTCAGGACCGAATATCCCTGGCCATGCCTTACTTCAAAAAAATCATACTTCGGCATGCACGGCTTCCAGGTCCCGGACCAGTAGTCCCCATTGTCCCGGTCG
>CAZPCF010000340.1:0-1807 GCA_964585045.1 uncultured bacterium | reverse complement strand
AATCTAAATTATTATTTTTTGCATATTTTTCTGCCATAAAAAAATTGGCTAATGATGGAATCCGATTTGACAACTTTTTTTTGACAGCTAGTTCATGTAGTCCAAGCCGGTCAAGTATGTTATCCGGTTTATATCCACACAACACTGGTGCTATGAACCTAGGCGAAAATATGTCTCCGGCAATTTTATTATTTCCGGAATTATTAAGGCAAGCAGATTATTATACCATGTTAATTGGAAAGTCCCATGGCACAAATCACCCAGATGTACAAAGAAAATTTGACAAATTGATTAAAGCCAACTGGAAAAAGCCTTGGATAATGGGAGATATGTGGGTTGATGCTTTGAGAACACGCCCCATGGATAAGCCATTTTTCTTATGGGCCGCCTCAATTGATCCACATTATCCATATGATCAAGGTGAACATCCGTTCACTCACAAGCCCGAAGACGTTGTCCTTCCACCTTATTATCCAGATATTATAGAGATGAAGGTAGATTTGGCGAAATATTATGATGAAATAGGCCGTTTCGACCTACACATCTCTATGACCTTAAAAGAGTTGGAAAAGCAGGGAGTTTTGGAAAATACCATTATTGTTATTCTTTCCGATAATGGAAGACCTTTCCCTCAATGCAAAACCCGTGTGAATGTTCAAGGACTGAAATCTCCATTTATTGTTTGGTATCCAAGCTTAATTAAAACTCCCCAGATTACCGAAAGCCTTGCTAGTGCAGTGGACCTGGCCCCTACAATTCTTGAATTGGCAGGGATTGAAAAACCTTCGGGAATGCAGGGGGTAAGTCTGGTTCCTATTCTTAAAAACCATAAAGAGAAAGTACGCGAATTTGCTTTTGGAGAACATAATTGGCATGTTTTAAGGGCATTTGAGCGGGCTGTCATTACCAAGAAATACGTTTATATAAAAAATTGGTTACCGAACGAACAAATATTGTTCAACGGGGAATTCTCTAATATGCCTTCATATAAAAAAATCGCACAAATGTGGGTTGATGGCAAATTGGAGCTGAAATACTCCGATTGCTTTATAGCCCCCAGACCAGAGGAAGAGCTTTTTGATAAAAGAAACGACATACACTGTATGTCAAATCTCAATGATGATAAATCTCATAAAGATGTGCTTCGGCAACTTCGCACTGCGCTTGAAGTTTGGATGAAGGAAACAAATGATGTTTTTCCTGGTATTGAAAAATTAAAACGAGATGGGAAAGATAGAAAAGAGGTCTATGGAAACGTAATAAAGTAACAATGGTTGAGATTTATATAATTCTTTATGATTTATAACTTATTAGCTTTAATTAGACTAGGTGGCGTTGTGAAAGTTCTTTGACCCAATATTTTCAGACCGGATCACAGAGTCTGGGGATTGAAATTTCAAGGAACGGGGCGAGTGGGAACCAAAACTCTACAAAAACATCACCATGAAACCGATTGAAACTTTCCACGACCTGCGGGGCGGCATTGAAAAAAGCGGTTAAATATATCCCCGGATTGAAGCTGCAAGACCTGGACTAACGGAACACAGAACGATCAACAAAGGGGATTCATGAATCAACTACATGCAGAAGGAAAAGCCAATGGGGCCTATATCTACCTGATCGCGCTGGTCGCGGCAGCGGGGGGATTCCTTTTCGGATATGACCTCTCCATTGTCAGTGGCGCGCTGCCTTTTCTCGGAGACCATTTCGAGTTGAATGCGGCCGCCAAGGGGATGGCGGTCAGCAGCGCCATCTTCGGGTCGATCCTGGGTCCGCTGGTTGGAATGTGGATGAGCGATGCGCTGGG
>CAZPCF010000339.1:0-1809 GCA_964585045.1 uncultured bacterium | reverse complement strand
CCGGTGTTCCGAGCCACCGGTGGAGGTGCGGCATGGCGTTCGGATAGATCTTCCCTTTGAACCGGTTCCCCATCACGAACTCGGCCCCGCCGCGAAGGAGTTCGATGAACTTTCCGGCTTGAAGAAAATCGTAGGTGTCATCGCCATCCGCCATGATGACCCATGTGCCTTTCGCTTCACGGATCCCCCGGCGAAGAGCGCTTCCATAGCCCTTGATTTCTTCCTGCACCACCCGCGCGCCGGCGGCCCTGGCGATCTCCTGGGAATTATCCGTCGAGCCATTGTCGACCACAACAACTTCCCCCTCCGCTCCGGCTTCCCGAATACCCTGAAAAGCTTTTTTGATACAAGTCGCCAGGGTGCGGGATTCATTCAAACAAGGAATAATGACGCTGACTTCCATTTTAAACCGGCCCCCTTTTGTTTTTCTTTTTGGATCTCATCCAACGCGTGAATTTAGAGAGCGTGAAAAGCTGGCGAAAGGAGAATTCCCTGATCTTCTTGATCAGATAAAGCGGGCGATAGTAGAACTTCTTGAACGCTCTTTCACGGAAATAAGTGACATCTTCCGGCGTCAGCGTCCCCATATCCACGATCGAGGTGCCGCCAAAATCATACTGGGACCACGGAACGGTCCGTATCCACCCTTTTTCCTTCGCCATGGCGCCGAACTCCGTTTTGGGGTAGGGAACCGCGCAATAGCTCTGCATATAGTCAAGATCCAGGCCCAACAAGAACTGAATGGTCTTTTCCGCGGTTTCACGC
Organism: uncultured bacterium; assembly: GCA_964585045.1. Lineage (GTDB taxonomy): Bacteria > Omnitrophota > Omnitrophia > Omnitrophales > Aquincolibacteriaceae > Aquincolibacterium. The sequence continues at coordinate 1,044 of CAZPCF010000339.1, read as the reverse complement.
GTCTCCCCCGGAAGGCCAAAGATGAAATGCCCCATGGTGCGGATCCCTACCTTCTTGCAGAGGGCTACCGCGCGGCGAATATCCTCGAGGGTTTGCTTCTTCTTCGCATTGTCCAGGATCTCCTGAACGCCGCTTTCGATACCCAATCCCAAAAGATAACAACCCGCAGCTTTCATTTTCCGCAGCAATTCCTCATCCAAAAGCCCGACGCGCGTCGTTGCGGCCCATTGAAAATCAAACTTGTTCTCGATCATCGCGTTACAGAGCTCAAAGGCATAGTCGCGATCCAGCGTGAAAACTTCCTCCCAGAAAAGAAATTCCTGGACGCCGTACTTTTCGATGCATTCCCGGATCTCTTCGATCACATAGGCTACAGAATGTTTACGGACCTTCCCGCCATAATAAGGCTGGACGATGCAATAGATGCACGGAAAGGGACATCCCCTCGCGACATTGATCAGTGTGAAAGTTTTATCATTATGGGGCAGCCGGTAGCGATCGTTCTTGAGAAGATCGCGGGCAGGACGCGGGACCTTGTCCAGATCCGCGATCGGAGCGCGCTTGGAATTAACCAAAAGCTCTCCGCCCCTGCGATACATGAGGCCCGGGATCTGTTCGAAGCCGCTCCCGCCTTTTTCAAGCACCGCCAGCAACTCACGGAATGTTTCTTCGGGCTCTCCCTGAATGGCCAGATCGAGAAAAGGGTAAGGCTTCATGGCCTCCCCTTCCAAAAGAGTAAAAAAAACCCCAAAAGCCAAAAGCTTGACCGCGGGAAACTCACCTTTGATCTTTTTAGCGACGGCCATATCCTCGTCGATGGAAGGAAAACCGGTGTTGATCACCACAAGATCGGATCCAAACGACCGGATATCCTCGAAAAGGTCCTGCAGGCTCAGGTCTTCCACATTACCGTCCAAAAGACGGACAGGGCCCTTTTCCCGAGCCAAATTGGCAAGAACAGCCAGGGTGATCGGGGGCCAGATCGTGGCCCAGGAGGAGGCCTTTTGCATGCAGCGCCCCTCACGGATGTAAGGATCGCTCTTA
>CAZPCF010000338.1:0-1818 GCA_964585045.1 uncultured bacterium | reverse complement strand
GTCACGTTCGGTCATCTGGACCTGATCGAGCGGGCTCTTAACCTCTTTGACGAACTGATCGTGGCCGTCGCCTCGAATTCGTCGAAGAAGACACTTTTTACGGCCCAGGAACGGGTGAACTTCTTGAAAGCAGCGCTCAAACACCGGCCCCAGGTCCAGGTGGAAAGCTGGGAAGGCTTGACGGTCCATCTTGCCGAAAAAGAAAAGGCGTTCACGCTCATCCGGGGCATTCGGGCGACCTCGGATTTCGATTATGAGTTCCAAATGGCCCTCACCAACCGCAAGCTTGCCCCCAGGATCGATACGATGTTCCTGATGCCTTCCGAATCTCATTTTTATCTTTCCTCGCGCCTCATCAAAGAGATCGCCCAGTTGGGCGGCGATGTCACGCGCTATGTTCCGGCGCCGGTCGCCGCCCGGATCAAAAAAAAGTTCTCCGGTGGTAGAGCGCGCTAGTATGAAACTCATTCTTTCGGAATTCCAAGAGGGCGTCTCGGTCTCTGTCCAGGGGTCCTATGACGCGAAAGCGATCGAGGTCGAGTTTCCGGACATGCTTTATACAAAGCCCATTTTCCTTGCCGGGGAAGCTGAGAAAAGCGGTGGCATGCTTCGTTTGCAGGGAACCCTGACGACCGCGGTCAAGCGGATCTGCGGAAAATGCCTGAAAGAAAAGAACGAGCCATTATCCTTTGAGATCGACTGGATCTTTGACCTTTCCGGGAAGGATGCGATCGAACCGCTTGAGAATGTGCGCGAACTCTTGATCGTCGAACATCCGTTGGTGCATCTGTGCAAGGCAAGCTGCCGGGGACTTTGCCCTCATTGCGGCATCGACCTCAATGAAGGCTCTTGCAATTGTAAAGAAAATGGTTATCATGCTTCCCCAGTTATCATAAAAAAAGAGAAATCCAAGAAGGAGCGACATCATGGCACATCCTAAAAGAAAACATTCGAATACGCGCTCGCGCCTGCGCCGGGCCAACGACTTTCTGGTCCCGAAATCCCGCTCGCAGTGCGCGCAATGCGGCGCGTTCATCCTGCCCCACCGGGTCTGCACTTCCTGCGGCTTCTACAAAGGGAAGCTGGTGAAGGCGATCAAGGTCAAGACCCAGGAGAAGGAATAAACCTCATGATCCGGATCGCTCTGGACGGAATGGGAGGGGATTACGCCCCGCAGGTCGTGGTCGAAGGTGCCGTCATGGCCGCCAACGACTTCGAACATCTGGAGATCGTCCTTGTCGGTCAGACCGCCGCCCTCAAGCGGGAACTGAATAAGCATAAGGTTCTTGGCGGCAAGATCGTCCTCCTTGAGGCAAGCGAGATCATCGGCATGGGGGAGACGCCGGTCGCCGCGCTTCGCAAGAAAAAGGATTCCTCCATAGGTGTCTGCATCGACCTTTTGAAGAAGAAAGATTGTGCCGCAGCCGTTTCCGCTGGGAATACAGGGGCCATGGTCGCGGCGGCAACGCTTCAGCTTGGTATGCTGCCCGGGATCAAGCGTCCTGGGATCGCCATTGCAACGCCGACACTCCACGGCATGTCCGTTACTGCGGATGTGGGTGCAAATCTCAATCCTTCGGCCTACGAGCTTTTTCAGTACGCGATCATGGCAGACGTTTTTGCCAAAAGCATCCTCAAAAAAAAGCGTCCCGCGATCGGACTCCTCAATATCGGAGAAGAAGAATCCAAAGGCACCGAGGTCCTCAAGGAAACTTACAAGCTTCTCCGGGAATCCACGCTGAATTTTATCGGGAACATCGAAGGTCGCGATTTCTTTACCGGCAAAGCCGACTGCATTATCTGCGACGGTTTCGTCGG
>CAZPCF010000337.1:0-1824 GCA_964585045.1 uncultured bacterium | reverse complement strand
AACCTCTGGAAGTCTAAGTAGGAGCGTGCATGAAGAAGGCCGTCAAATCCTCGTCCAGTTTTCCAATGGTTGGAAAAAATGTTTCCAAATATTGGAAACATTCGATGTGGCTTGGAGCAGTTCTGGTTATTTCGGGGAGTGTGTTTGCCGAGGCGAAGCCCAATATGATTCTTGTGCTGGCGGACGATGAGCGACTGGATTCGCTGGGCATGACGGGGGCGCCTCCCTCGAACACGCCGCATCTGGATCAGTTGGCGAAGGAGGGCGTGTTTTTCAGGAATGCCTTTGTGACGAGCCCGATCTGCGGTCCGAGCCGGGCCAATATTTTCACCTCGCAGTGGGAGCGCAGGAATCACATCGGATTTACCTCCTATTCGAACACTAACGTCTCGCAGGAGGCGTTCGATAACAGTTTCCTGATGCAGCTGAAGCAGGCGGGCTACTCGACCGCATTTATCGGCAAGCATCACACCAAAATCGTGGATCGCGGGAATACGCCCCTCAAGCAAAACATCGATTTCTGCTATTACGGGGAAGGTCATCTCGGTTTCCATCCGGCGGATAAGCGCAAGACGTTTTCCAACTTGAAGAACAAGTCTCAGATCGAAGGCCTCTTTGAGGCATTCGAAGCGTATCTGAGACCCGGAAACGACTTCGATTATTTCTACGAAAACGCGGATGCCTCCATTAAAAATCAGCTCAATCGGCGTGATCCGGACAAACCGTTCTGCGCGTGGATCAATTTTAATCTTCCGCATCAGGCCAGCCTGGGCGGCATGGGCTCGCGACCGGAAGATCCAACGTTCTACTCCACGCTGTATAAAGATCAGCCGGATCGGTTTGCGGAGCCGGAAGGGTATCCTGATAATTTGACGCTTCCGGCCAATGTGATTACGCGGGAAGAACAGCCCGGCTATTATCGGTTTAGCGAGAAGTCACTGCTGAATGCCAAGTTGAAAACCGCCCGCGCGGTCTATGGCATCGATCAGTTTATCGGAAACCTTCGGGAGATGCTGGCGGAGCTCAAACTGGCTCAGAATACGATCATTGTCTTCTTTTCCGACAATGGATTGCTGTATGGAGAGCATGGACTGGGCGGGAAGACGATGCTCTACGAAGAATCGGTGCACGTTCCTCTGATTGTTTATTCGCCGTTTCTATCGAAAAAAGAGCGCGGGGCGCAGCGCAGTGAGCTGGTTGTTGGTCAGGACATTCCGGCCACCTTGCTGGACATGTGCGGTCTCGCGGTGCCCGGCACCTATCAGGGCGAAAGCATGCTGTCCCTGATCGAGGGGAAGAAGGTTGATTGGCGCAAAGACGTCTTTCTTGAGAATCTTTTCACGGATCAAGGCTATCCGCGCATGGAAGCCGTGCGTGGCGAGCGCTATAAATACATCCGTTACTACAGTAAAGAGAACGACCGCAATGCGTATCTGCCCGATGGCATCGAAGGGGAACAGCCGATTTATGAGGAACTATTCAACATCAAAGACGATCCGAAGGAGCAGGTGAATTTGGCAGGAAACCCGGAATATGCCGGCATCCTGAACGCTCATCGTAAGCGCTGCCAAGAACTCGTGACCGAGCTGGCGCAGTAGTTAATTTTAAATGAAGGAATGTTAATGAAAAAAATGATAATTTTGTTAACGCTGGGTCTGCTGGGTGCGACAATCGCTCGTGCCGAGCGCCCCGCAAAACCGAATGTTTTGTTGCTGCTTGCGGATGATCTCGGCTGGCAGGACGTGAAGTGTTACGACATCGACGAACCTTCGCCTTACGAAACACCCCATATTGATGGCTTGGCGAAGGAGGGGGTCCTGTTCT
>CAZPCF010000336.1:0-1836 GCA_964585045.1 uncultured bacterium | reverse complement strand
GGAATAACCGCGGCGAAATGGTCCAGCTCTCGGATGTGGTTAAGATCACAGAACGGCCTAGTCTCTTGAGCATTACCCGCCAGGGCCGCGAACGGGCTATCAGCCTTTATGCTAGCACAGCTAAAGGACAATCACTCGCAAAAGCCATCCAAGAAGCCCGGAAAATCGCCGAAGAAATCCTCCCTGACCGCTACCGCGTCGTCTTCAGCGGCACAAGTCAAACTTTCAAGGAATCCATGATGAGCCTTATCTTCGCGCTGATCATGGGCATCGTGGTGGCTTATATGATCCTGGCCTCCCAATTCAACCACATCGTCCACCCTATCACGGTGCTTCTAGCGCTTCCTTTCAGCCTTGCGGGCGCCCTCTGGGCTATGGTTCTCACGAACCAGTCGCTTAACATCTTCTCCTTCATCGGTCTTTTACTTCTCATGGGGATTGTTAAAAAGAATTCTATCTTGCTTGTGGATTTCACCAATCAAATGAGAACACGAGGTCTGAACACCTACGACGCGATCCTCACCGCGTGCCCGATCCGACTGCGCCCGATCATTATGACTTCGGTCGCCACCATCGCTGCCGCGGTCCCACCCGCGCTCGCGCTCGGCCCCGGAGCAGAGACCCGCATCCCGATGGGCGTTGCGATCATCGGCGGCGTGCTAGTCTCGACACTTTTGACGTTGTTCGTCGTGCCGTCTTTCTATCTGGCCTGCGACAAGTTGGAACAAAAGGGCTCCTTCACCACGATCCTCGCCGCCATCAAGACCAAGTTATCTCATTATCTTCCCCAAAAATCCTCCAGAGATCTGCGAAAAAACCTTGCCGCCAATCAAAAGGCAAGGCAGTAAAGGAGCATTCCTAGTCTGGATCCGAGAAGTCTTTCCGGAGAAAAACGCAGCGGCAGAACGTTCAGGCCGCCCGCTTTGAGGAAATGCATTCCGCTGTGGAGTTGCATGAGTTTTGAAGCGGTGAAAGGGACTTCCCGTATCCCCGGCATCACAAGAGGCCGCACAACCTCCCACCAGGAATAACGATTCGGAACAAAAGTCGCGACGATCCCCTTTTCCTTCTTGAGCATTTTGAAATAGGCCATCAATCGCCGCTGATCCTCCTCAGAGAAATGTTCGAAAAGCCCGTCCGAAAAAATCATGTCGAACTTATTCCGGAAGGGCTCCATCCAATCTTCACGGAAAAGGTCTTCCTTTAAATAAGCCTCACAGCGACCTCCGGTACTTCGGCGCGCGATCGCGAGAGAAACCTCCGAATGATCCAGGGCCCACACGCGGCAACCTTTGCTTAAAAAATACGCCGAGAAAAATCCTGAACCGCAGCCCGCATCAAGAACTTCCATGCCTTCGCGCACAACGCCGTCCAGAACCTGCATGATACGGATCTTGCTCCAGCTTTTTTTCGTAAAACGCACGGCCCCCTCCGTGCCCCAAAACTGGTCCCAATTCTCCTTTTTGACATCTAAATTCATATTATTCCCCGAGTTTGAAACCAAAGAGCAGGACGCCCCTGATCGCGCCCCAAGCCCAAGCGAAGAATCGAACCCACTGAACCCCGACGCCATAGAAAGCCGCTGCAGGATCGCGTTTGAAAATGAAACAGAAGGAATTCCAACAGGAGCCGAAGAGAAAAACAAAAAGGACAATTGGAATAATGCGAAAACCTTGGAAAAGTAAAAAGATTAAAGTGAAGGGGAAAAGCCCGGCGGCCAAGACCTGGTACTTCACGATCCCCCCGGTATAAACATCGCCGCCTCTCTTGTCCGGATGATCATTATAAAGTTTGATCCTGTCAAACCCACGCTGCGCCTGATTTCTCATATAGGGC
>CAZPCF010000335.1:0-1843 GCA_964585045.1 uncultured bacterium | reverse complement strand
GCGCTAAAAGCTCAATGATTTCATTGGACCCATTTCCGAAAATAATGTGGGCAGGATCGATATCCAGTTCTTTCGCCAACCGCGTCAAAAGGTAGTAACAGCTCCCCTCCGGATAGAGATGCACTTCCCGGATCGCTTTTCGCATCGCACCCATCGCCTTTCCCGATGGCCCAAGCGGATTCTCGTTCGAAGCAAGCTTAATGACATTGCGGATCCCATACTCCCGCTGGAGCTCTTTGATCGGCTTCCCGGGTTCGTAGGGCTTGATGTCTTGAATGTGTCGTTTAAAAGGTATTTTGCTATCCATAATTTTCTTTCACAAAATGCTGGTAATTTCCCTTTCGGCGCAACGCTCAACGCACAACGAATTTGTTTTGAGTTTTAACGTTGCGCGTTGACCGTTGAGCGAAGCCTAGTCCTTCGTATTCCCCGCAGCGGGATAGGAGCCCAGCACCTTGAGGAACTTGACCTTCTTTTCCATCTCCGCAAGCATTTTCCGGACACGGGGATCCTGCACGTGTCCCTCGAGATCGATGTAGAAATAATAATCCCAGACCTTTTTCTTGGACGGGCGTGATTCGATCTTGGTCATATTGACGCGGTATTTCTTGATCGGCAGGAGCATCTCGTGAAGCGCTCCCACCTTGTCGCGGATCGAGACGAGGATCGAGGTCTTGTCGTTCTTGGTACGGCCCGAGATCTGTTTGGAGATCACGAGAAAGCGCGTCACATTGTTTGAAAAATCCTGGATCCCTTCAGCCAGGATTGGCAGATTGTACAGCGTCGCCGCAAGTTTCGAACCGATCGCCGCCGAGCCGTCTTCGTCTGCTGCGCGCTTGGCCGCTGCGGCCGTACTCGAAGCCTCCATGAGTTCTGCGTGGTGGAGGTGCGACTCCAGCCACATACGGCACTGACCAAACACCTCGGCCTTGGAATACACGCGCTTGATCTGCTTCATATTCTGAACATTCGACATCAGGTTATGAGCGATCTCAAAATAGATCTCCGAACAGATCTTAAGATCCGAATCAATGAACATATCAAGCGTGTGGCTCACGGCCCCTTCGATGGAATTCTCGATCGGGATCACACCGTAATCCGCACGGCCCTGTTCGACCTCCCGGAAAACCTCGCCGATACTCACGCAGGAACGGTATTCCACGCTCGAGCCGAATTTAGAAAGCGACGCGAGATGCGTAAAAGTCGCCTCGGGCCCAAGGTAAGCGATCGCGAGCGGCTTTTCCAGCGCGAGCGCCGCCGACATGATCTCCCGGTAAATGGCTTTCAGAGCATCCTTCGGCAGGACCCCCTTTCCTGCCAAGCCATCGATCTTCCGGTAGATCTCGCTTTCGCGCTCCGGGGCGTAGATCTCCTTGCCGGCTTCGGTCTTTTTTTTACCGACTTCGCGTGCGAACTCTGTACGGTCGTTCAAAAGTCCGATGATCTTCTGGTCCAATTCGTCGATTTTCTTGCGTAGCTGGCTCAGGTCCATATTAACCGCCTCTCCCCAACCCTGTATCCACCCTGTGTGTACGGGGTCGCATTGGCATTAATGAGTATCGTTCTGTTCTTTCGTTGTTTCGGACGCATCCGCCGGGACTTCGGAAGCCGGCGTCCTGTCGCTCGAAAGGTCCTGCTGTGTTTCGTCTTGCGGCGTACCGCTTTGTGGCACGTCCACGATCTTCTTCGTTCCGATCAATTCTTCTTTCTTGACCGAGCTGTCCACCATCTGACGGATCTCATCAATGCTCGGAAGATCACGCAGTTCCTTGAGACCAAAATGTTCCAGAAATTTTTCCGTAGTTCCGTACATGAACGGCCGGCCCGGAACTTCTTTCTTTCC
>CAZPCF010000334.1:0-1850 GCA_964585045.1 uncultured bacterium | reverse complement strand
CGGCTTTCTTTCTAAAAAAGTCGTGCTGTGGTAGACAGATGCAGCGTTAAGGGGATCATGGTTACCCGGAAGCAGATATACAGGTACATTTACATCCTTCAAAGCCTCAATGGCACGTAAAATGGTCTTTCGGTCAACAAGATTTGACTCGAATACATCCCCGCATACCACCATAAACTGGCAATCCTCTTGTTTAGCAATGCGACCGAGTTCACGGATGGCATCGAATCGGGACTGGGCAAATCTTTCCTGGACCCCTTCCGAGAAAAAGTGGCGAGTCATCCCTAACTGCCAGTCGCCTGTATGGAGGAAACGAATCATGAGGTTGCTCCCATAAAATATTTTCTGTTGCGGCAGTGAAAAACAGCCAAATTTATTATATCGATTTAAAACCCTCTCCTGGTGATTCACAGAAAATAGAACCAAAAATCAAATTAAACTCCGATTCTTTCACAAGTTCACCATCACACATAAACTCCTGCTCAATGCAACAGTCGAGCACTGCATTGCGGGTTGTACATTTAATACAGAAGTTTTCAGCCTTGGATGGCTTATCGGGTCCCACAATATGATCTGGATAATAATTCTCAATGGCACCACGCTCCAAAACATACACATCGTCGTTTCTTAGCATTTCAAGGAGTTGCCATTTCATTTGCAGCATTTGCGAGTCATCACTATTCATCAATATGGCGAGGCGGTCCGACTTGCGCTGCCAGGCAAAGAAATTATCTACAGCTTGGTTAAGGTCGTCTTGTGCACATTCACCTTTTATAAATTCAGTTTGCCGTTCTTGAACTGTTTTCCACAATCCTCGTAACTCTCCGGAATCATGCGCTTTACGCGCCTCCGCGGCAGTCGGTTCATCATCTTCAGCATCAGGTTCAATCAACTCATCCAATTTTACTAAAAGATTGTCGCGCGCAGCCTTAATTTCTTCAGACGGCGAGACATGGTGAAATCCGTTAAGTAACAGATCGAGATCTGCAATAACTGGCACCCGAACATTAAATTTTCTAAAAAATTCTCTATATCGTCGGATGTTTCCCTTACCGGTGATTCGCGCAAAATGAACGGGGACTTTCACGATATCCCAAGCCGGATTTAAGGTTCTTGCGATATGTGGGAATAACAGATAATCGCTGTCACCCTCGACAAGTATGACCGTATCAGCGAAGAACGCTGCATTATTGTTCTCGAAGCATATAATCTGGAACTGATCCTTGGATGTCATGTCCGTTAGGTCCACGGGCTGGACTTGCGTAAACGGCTTTTCAGAAACAGTCAAATCCGTTTTTTTGTATAGTTTAACAAAAGTCTCTGTGGCATTCGGACCGAAAAACATGGGGGAATGTGTGGTTACAACCACATGGTGATCCTTGGCAAACACTCTCAATGCATCAAATAAAATGTGTTGACCTTTAGGGTGTAGGAATAGCTCAGGCTCTTCAAAAAGCAGCAAATATGAAGCTGGTGCAATTTTTTCCTGTTCTTTTTCTTCAACGGTTTCAGTAGGCGCTAGTTTTGTGTTCAGCTCGACGTAGGAACGAAGTATAGAAAAGACAATAGCACGCCTCAGGCCATCGCCTTTCGTTTCAATCAAACCGTCAACCCCATCATTTGCGTAGATCCGGGCCGATGAGAACACAGTTTTGAGTTCTGGTGGTGGTATCGTTATACGTAGCGCAACATCGGCGAAACTATCACGGACGAACTTCTCCACTGTCGCCTCGATGAGCTTGACCTCCTCTAAACGATCGTCAATCAAGGTTCCATCTGTCTGTTGAACCCGGTTGAGCTTTGAATTCAATTCTTCAAACAACTTCTGCGCATCTGGGAGTTTAGTTTCC
>CAZPCF010000333.1:0-1854 GCA_964585045.1 uncultured bacterium | reverse complement strand
GCAAGCCCTACGTCGACCGGGAGACCGAGATCGAGGCCTACGAGATCACCGTCCGGGAGGCCCGCCGGATCGGCCTGAACGATGACGCCATTCTCAATTACCTGAGCGTTTCATGGATCACCCCCGAAGAGCACAAACGCCTCGCCTGCAGACTGGATGTGAAGGGAGGCATTCAGGAAGATTATCTTCCTTGATCTCCGGCATCGGTCCGGCCGCTTCGCACTCCATTGCTGAACATGCCCGTGGCCAGCGGTGAAAAGCATTGATGGCATGACATTCAAATGTTTGTATTGACAACACATTAAATTTTGTCTATAACGAAACTACATTTTGCTATAGACAAACTAATTTGTGCATAAGCGGCGATAGACAAAATGAAACCATTTGAACCGCAACACCTTCCGATCGAGGGAATACAGTGGGATTCCCTGATACCCCTGATCGGCAGAGCGAATCGCTCCCTTGCCTATTTTGACGGCGTTCTCTACGGCGTCGCTAATCCGGACGTACTCCTTTCCCCTCTGACTACCCAGGAAGCAGTTTTGTCCTCTAAGATCGAGGGGACGCAGGCCACATTGGGAGATGTTCTGAGATTTGAGGCCGGGGATATGCCGTTGGAGGAATCCCGGATCCATGACATCGAAGAGATCATGAATTACCGGCGGGCGATGCGTCTGGCCGAACAGGAATTAAAAACCCGCCCCTTTTCCTTGAACCTGCTGAAGGATCTCCATGCTGTCCTTCTGGATGGGGTTCGTGGAAAATTCAAGGCCCGTGGCCAATTCCGGACGACGCAGAACTGGATTGGAACGCCGGGATCGCCGATTGAAAAGGCGCATTTTGTTCCGCCCGCACCCCTAAATCTATTGCCATGCCTCGAAAACTGGGAGAGATATTATCACTTCGGTCGCCCGGATTCCTTGGTTCAGTTGGCGATCATCCACGCACAATTTGAGCTGATCCACCCGTTTTTGGATGGAAACGGCCGGTTGGGGCGCATGATCGTTCCCCTGTTTCTTTTCGAAAGAGGCCTGATTTCAAGCCCGGTCTTCTATATTTCTTCCTATTTGGAGGAGCATAGAGAGGAATATGTGTCGGGTTTACACCTTCTGAATGAAAAAACCCCGGAAGCCTGGGCTCGGTGGATCGGCTTCTTCCTAACAGCACTGGAAGAACAGTCCCGGGAGAATTCAAAAAAGGCAAAACAAATAATAGATCTGTATAATAATCTGAAAGAAAGCATCCTCAACCTTACACATTCCCGCTACGCCGTTCCTCTTTTGGATTGTCTGTTTGATCAGCCGATCTTCACAAGCTCACGACTGCAATCCCGTACGGGTATGCCGAGTCTGCCCATGATCATGAACATGCTGGGGAAGCTTAAAAAGGCGGGTATCGTCACGGTATTAAGGGAAGGCAGAGGGAGCAGACCTCAAATCCTGGCCCTTGCCGAACTGATCAACATCTGCGAAGGCAAAAAACTTCTCTGATAAGACCAAGAATCTTGTCTACTCCCGGATTGGCCTCGCGATGCCGCCATTCTCAACTACCTGCGCGTGTCGTGGATCACCCCGAAGAATACAAGCGGCTTGCCCACAGACTGGGGGTGAACGGAGGCGGCCGGGAAGGTGCTCTGTCATGATCGCGGATTTCCTGGGGGGAATGACTTTTTCCTGTACTAAGCAGATTTAAATTTGGAAAAAGGATGCCAGCTTTCGGTTAGTGATCATTGATTCTCTGTTTTCACTAATATCAAACTCAGTGTCAAAAATATAATAAACCGTTTCAGAGGCCATTTCCCTTTTTGGAATGGGAAAAGAGAAAACCGCGAAAGAAGATCGGTATAGAAAAATG
>CAZPCF010000332.1:0-1860 GCA_964585045.1 uncultured bacterium | reverse complement strand
ATCCGGAATTAGACCGACAGCAGATCTTCAGGATGAACGGCTTCAGCGATCGATTGAGCTTTTTTGAATACGCGGGCCTTTGCGGCCCGGATACGGAAAGATTCGGCATCCGGATCTGTAAATGGATCCCTTCTTCAGTGCATGTTCCGGGTCCAGCCCAAGACGAGGAGATGCCTTCTCACGTTCATCCTTCTACAACAAGTTTTTTGCAAAATGCCCGCCTGACGTCCCAGGAAGTCGCGGGCCTTGCAGAATTGTCTCTGGCTCTGCGTCGGGTCTGAGGCTGCTCCTTCGGACGGTTTTCCCGTATTTCGTTCTTGATGGTGCCTGTCATCTCTTCTATAATCCCCTTTACTTATGGCAAGTCCCATTACACAGAACCTTGATGTCCTGAAAAAAGCCCAACAATTGGACAGTGAGATCCATCACGCCTATATTCTTCTGGAAGAGATCCCCTTACAACGGGCCCAGCTCAAATCCGAACTCGAGCTTGAAAAGATCCGCTTGAATGAACTGGAGAAATCTCTCAAAGACATCCAGTTAAAGCTCAAGGATAAGGAACTGGAACTCTCGCAAAAGGAAATGCAGATCAAGAAGCTCGACGGGCAATTATCCCAGGTGAAAACGAACAAAGAGTACGGCGCGCTCCAGCAAGAGATCGCTTCTCTCAAGGCTGATAATTCGCTTCTCGAAGAGGGGATCATTCACATTCTGGATGAAGTGGATGCGGCTAAGGAAGAGACCCGCAAAGAAAAAGAGAAGCTTGTGTCCATTACAAAATCTTTTCAGGACCGGGATAACGAAATGGCCGGTCAGGAAAAGGCCCTGCAAGGGCGCCTTGCGGATCTGAAAAAGCAACGCGAAGAATCCGTTGCACAATTACCGCCGGAGCTCGGAGAGCTTTACAACCGCATTGCTCTCAAAAAACAGGGACTTGCCCTCGCCGTCGTGAGCGGTGAGGTTTGCGCTGCTTGCCAGATGAAGTTACGTCCGCAACTCATTAATGAGATCCGGCTCGGTGAGCAGATCATTGTCTGCGAGAACTGCTCCCGCATTCTCTACTTCGAAAATTAGTTTTCTTCCGTCCTGACCGCTCGCTGTCGTTAATCCCCATAGATCCGCGGCTTGACCGTCTTTTCCAACCCTAAACCCGGCGTTTTTTTCCACTCGTTTCTCGATTCTCCTATAGAGAGAATGCCCCGGGAAGGGGTGTCCTGTTTAACGGGTTCCCAATTAAAAAGAATGTTGACACAACATTAAGGGAAATATATACTACCGTCGATAATAAAGTGGGGAAAAGTGGGAGAGAGTGGGAACCCTGAAAGGAAAGAAAATCCATGTTTTACGGTGAATTTGAACATGTGATCGATACCAAAAGCCGCGTGATGATCCCCGCCAAATTCCGCGAGATCTTCAAGGAACGCTATGTGGAACGCTTCTTCATCACCCGCGGCCTTGATCAATGTCTGTTCGTTTTCACGGAAGAACAATGGAAGACGGAAGAAAAGAAGTTCCGCGATATGCCTTTCACCAAAGCCGAATCCAGAACCTTCAATCGGCTTTTTTTCCCGGGCGCTTCTGCCGTGGTTTGTGACAAGCAGGGAAGGATCCTCATTCCGGATTATCTCAAAACCTATGCCGACATTAAAACGGAGGTCATGATCGTGGGTGTTTCAAGTCGCATTGAGATCTGGGCAAAAGAAAAATGGCAGGGCTTTTTTGATCATCATAAGAACCATTTCGAAGAACTCGCAGAAAAATTAGGATCCGAATAGAAAAGGAGCCATTATGGTCTATCACGCCAGGACGAAGATCGGAGTGGATGTGTTGCGTTTCAACGGGGATCTCGACGCTCTCAGC
>CAZPCF010000331.1:0-1904 GCA_964585045.1 uncultured bacterium | reverse complement strand
GTCGTTTGCGGCGGCCGGCCGGGCGTGGCACAAGGGATCAATGTGGTGGGCACGAGGCGCGCCGGCATTGGACCGCAGGTGCGCGCTGAGATCAAGGAAGCCTACAAACTGCTTTACCGTTCCGGCATGAATGTGAGCCAGGCGGTTGAAACGATCAAAAAATCCCTCAAAAGCCCTGAAGTCGCCCACATGGTCGAGTTCATTGAAGCCTCCAAGCGCGGGATCCTGGATGGCTCGGGCGTTGACACCATTTCTCACCGGAAGAATCGCACTCTCGCGGGCAGCGATACCGAAGTCGAAGAAGTTTGCTAGTACGGTGTAAGGCGTACGGAGTACGGCGAAAAAATACCCCTCTGGACAAAATTCAAGAAGAATTGTGGTGAAGATTCTCGATACGCGGACCGACACACAAAAGTCGCCGTACGCCTTACACCGTACTCTTTATACTTTTTTCAGAATCAGGATGGAATTCTTGCCGCCGAAACCGAAGGAGTTCTTCATTGCGATCCGGATCTTTGCGGGACGCGCCACATTCGGCACATAATCTAGATCGCATTCGGGGTCTTTGGAGTTATAATTAATGGTCGGAGGGACCAGCTGGTGTTCCATGGCGAGGATCGTCGCGATAAGCTCGACGCTTCCGGCCGCGCCAATGAGATGACCGATCATGGACTTAATGGAGCTGATAGGGATCTCATAAGCCCGCGGCCCAAAGATTTTTTTGATGACCAGAGTTTCAGTTTTGTCATTAAGAGGCGTGGAGGTCCCGTGGGCGTTGACATAATCGATCTCCTCCGGCGTGATACCCGCCGTCTCCATAGCCAGCTGCATCGCACGGACGGCCTGGGTCCCTTCCGGATCCGGCGCCGTCATGTGATACGCATCGCAGGTCATACCGTGTCCAAGGATCTCCGCATAAATATGCGCTCCCCGCTTCCTCGCGTGCTCGTACTCTTCAACGACAAACATCCCCGCACCTTCTCCGAGTACAAATCCGTCGCGGTCCATGCTGAAGGGACGTGATGCCTTTTCAGGAGCGTCGTTTCTTGTGGAAAGCGCGCGCGCCACGCAAAAGGAAGCCACAATTCCAGGGAATATCGTCGCCTCAGCGCCGCCCATGATAAGAAAATCCAGGTCGCCGCTCCGGATCGCGTCAAAAGCATAACCGCACGCATCGGACGCTGAGGAACAGGCGGTCGCGAGAGAAAAACTAGGCCCCTTCAGTCCCAATTCGATCGAAACATTGCCGGCACAAGCGTCCGGAAAAGAAGCTAACGCCGTGAACGGATTAAGCCTCATCGGCCCTTTCTGCTGCAGGATCACCGCTTGCTCAAGAATATAGCCCACCCCGGCAAGGGCCGTCCCGATGATCACACCCGTCCGTTCGCGGACGGTGGGTTCCTCGAGATCAAGTTTCGCATCCTCCACGGCCATCTTGGAGGCCACAACCGCCAATTGGGTCGTACGATCCATGCGCTTGAGTTTTTTTGGGAGAATATAGGCAGACGCATCAAAGTTCTTGATCTCGCCGGCAAAATGGGTGGTGAACTGGGTGGTGTCAAAAGCAGTGATATTGGAGACACCGCTACGCCCTTTGGAAATAGAATCCCAAAAGGCCTCCTTCCCGAAACCGACCGATGAGACGACCCCCAGGCCCGTGATGACGACTCTGCGGTTCCTGGGGCTCGTCATCGATCGATCTTAATTTAGGCCGTGATCGGCTCGTTCTTGCAACTCAACGCGATCTTGCGTCCTTCATGGTCTACGTTCAGGATGCTGCAGCGGAGCGTGTCCCCTACGTTGAAACGCTTCGCAAGGTCTTGCGCGGAGCAATCGGGGATCTCGGAGACATGGATCAGCCCCTCGAGACCGTTATCCAATTCCACGAAAACCCCGAAATTCAC
>CAZPCF010000330.1:0-1910 GCA_964585045.1 uncultured bacterium | reverse complement strand
GTTGCCTCCCAGACGCGATCGGGATGATCGCGGCGGAAGAGGCCGGCCTCGCCGGTAATCTTTTCGCGCAACGTTCGACGCGCAACGCACAACGGATTAATAGAGCTTTATCGTTGCGCGTTGTGCGTTGTGCTTCAACAGGAAATATGAACGAAATAAGCATCGAAGTTAAAACCTTACCTCATTTCGAAGGGCTTTCCCTTCCGCAGCACATGACCGAAGGCGCGAGCGGCATCGATCTTTTGGCCGCCTGCCAAGAGCCTATCACCCTTCATCCGGGGGACCGGGTTCTGGTCCCCACAGGCATCATCATCGCCCTTCCTAAGAACCTCGAGGCCCAGATCCGTCCCCGGAGCGGCTTTGCGATCAAACATGGGATCACGCTTCTCAATACCCCCGGGACGATCGACTCCGACTATCGCGGTGAGATCCAGGTCATTTTGATCAATCACGCGAAAGAGGCTTTCACCGTAACGCGCGGCATGCGGATCGCCCAAATGGTCCTTGCCGAGGTAGTTAAGGCGAAGCTTGAGGTAGTCGATAACCTTGATGGGACGCGTCGGGGAGCCGGCGGTTTCGGTCATACCGGGCACTGAACCGTAGTATACAGCGTTAAGCGCTAAGCGTTCAGGGCCACTGAAAGCAAAATCGTTCATCCTTAATATTCTTTACGCTGTCCGCTTAACGCTGTCTTCTGGGAATTATGAAAAAAGAAAGAGTCAACGAGATCTGGGGCGTTTTTTTCCTTTTGCTGGGGCTTTTTACTTTCGCGAGCCTCTTTTTCTACCACGCTGAGGATATCGCGTTCTATTCGTCCCATCCTACGTTTCCTGTCGCGAATTACGCCGGGGTTTTCGGGGCCTATCTTGCCTTCGGACTTTTTCTTGTTTTCGGCATCAGCGCCTTCGTGATCCCATTCGTCTTCCTACTCTGGGCGGAATGTTTTTTTCTCCAAAAGGTCCCGGAAAGGAAGCTCTTCAAATTTATCGGGCTCGCCATCGCGCTCCTTTCGATCGCGACGATCGTGGCGATCACCGTGGGACCTCAGCAACGCTTTGTCTATGGCGGCGCGTTCGGGTATGTGGCCGGGAACCATCTTCTGCGTTATTTCGGCCGTCTTGGGAGCTACATTCTGGCCGGCTCCGCGCTCCTGCTCTCACTCCTTCTGGCCACGGATTTCCTCCTTTATCCTTTATTCCGCGCGACCTTGGAAAAATGCCAAGCGTTTTTCTTGAATATTACCGGACGGTTTTCCAGTGAGTCTAAAAAGAACGGGAATGCCTCCTTTTTTAAGAAGGAGCAGGAGAAACAGATCAGGGAGTTGAAGCAGCGGGAGAAGGAGAAGGAAAAAGAGAAAGAAAGGCCGGCGCCGCGGATCCCGGACATTCCGCTGAAGATCAAAACCTACCAGCCCACAGCGGGCATGGCTGACGATAAGGCAAAGGCTGAGAAGAAACCGAAAGAAGAGCCGAAGGAATTGGTAAAAAAGCCGGCGTCTCTGCCCGTGGCGATCAAGGCGGAACCATCCGGAAAAGAAAAACAGGCCGAGACCGGATCCGCCGGGGAGGCTTCCTTTAAAGGAGTGATCGGCTCGCAGATCAAGGCAGATGCGAACTATCAATTCCCGTCCGTGGATCTCTTGAAAAGACCGACGGAGGATGTGGCCGGCGGAGGCGACGACCTTGCGGCCAATTCCAAGGCCATTGAAGCGACGCTCGCCGAATTCGAGATCGAAGTGAAAGTGGTCGAAGTAGAACAGGGGCCGAAGATCACGCTCTATGAGATCCTTCCGGCGCCGGGTGTCCGCGCGAACTCGATCGCAACCTATGAAGATGATATCGCCATGGCACTTCGGGCGACGAGCATCCGGATGATCATGGCGGCCACGGTCGTCTTGCCGCTTCCGCCCT
>CAZPCF010000329.1:0-1925 GCA_964585045.1 uncultured bacterium | reverse complement strand
AGACCGCAGACCGCAGACCACAGACCGCAGACCACAGACAAAGAACCCCTTGATGCTTTCTTGCTTTGATCGCAGTCTCCGGTCTCTAGTCTCCCGTCCCGCTGGCTCTTTCAGTTGAAATACGGTAGTATTTTCCCCATCATGATCGTCCGGGCCTCCTCTTTAATGAAGTTTAATGAAAACCAGGGCCTATGACTTCCCACGAACCCATTGAAGCGACCGAGAAACTTTTTACGCGCACCCGCTCGCGGTCTTACCGGGATTGGGTCCGCTTTGGGATCTACTTTTTGATCATCGGCGTTTTCGCATTCCTTTTGGGAACACGCAAGCTGGATCGTCTCGAGGATCTCGTTCGCGACAACTTCCTCAAACACGTTGTTTGGGGACAGGCCCACCCGGGCATTGTTCTGATCGAGATCCCGGAAACGGCCTTAGATGAAATAGGCCCCTGGCCGTGGCCGCGGAGCTATTACGCGATCATGGCGCGTCTCTTAAGCGATTGGAAAGCGGCCGCGGTCGTTTTCGACCTCGACCTGTCCGGACCGACCGATCCCAAGGACGATCAGGACCTGGCTCAGTCCCTGGCCAAGGTCGAAACTCCCGTCTACCTTCCGGTGGATCTAAAACCCCAAAAAGAGAAAAAATTCTGGGTGCACGGGATGCCTGTAGTGCTGGAGAGCGGCGAGGGCAAGAGGAGCTGGGTCCACACGCTGCCGGAGTTCGAAAAAGAAGCACGGGCGACCGGACACAGTTACCTCGCACCGGACGCAGACGGCATCCTGAGAAGGTTCGATCCTTTCATCACGGAGGGGAAAGAGAGCCATCTTTTCCTTCCGCTTCGCGTGGCGTTCGACCAAATGAAAAAACCCATCCCGTCGCCTCAAGAATGGGGGATGCTCGAGGGTCCTCAGGGACGGGTCCTTATTCCCTGGAGCGGGGCTTGGGACCGCGGGTTCACGCGCTACAATTACGCGGATCTGATCCACAGTTTTTATGCGATCCAGAAAGGGATGCGGCCGGTCATCGATCCCGGGCTGATCGCCGGAAAGATCTGCCTCGTGGGTCCGACGGCATCTGTCGCAACAGAACTTAAGGTCACACCTCTCAACATTGCGTATGCGAAGATCGGCATCTACGCACAGGTCCTGAATGCGGCGCTGACCGGGAACTGGGTGCGCCCGGTCTCGTTCTTGGGGAATATCGGTTGTCTTTTAGGGAGCGGATTCCTGGCCATCGTCCTATTTATCACGCTTAGCGGAACGTGGTCGCTTGTCGCGGGGCTTTTGCTTGTCGTGGGATGGTTCGCGTTCTGTTTCGCGGCCTTCGCGAAGTGGCATTTATGGTTCTATGTGGTCTATCCGGCCCTGCTTATGCTCTGCCTTTTTATTTTTTCGGCGATCTATGTTCAGGCTGCTGCGATGCGCGAGAAGTCCCAGCTTTTTCATCTCGCTACGCGAGACGGCCTGACCGAGCTTTATGTGATCCGCCACTTCCGTCTGATCATGAACCAGATCGTGCGCGAAGCAAGCGTTCGTAAACAATCTTTATCAGTTATCCTGCTCGATGTGGATAATTTTAAAAAGATCAACGACACCTACGGGCATCCCGCAGGAGACATGGTGCTTAAAAAAACGGCAGCGCTCATCCTCGCTTTTATCCGGAAACGCCGGCCCTTTCGCGAGATCGATTTCGCGGCTCGCTACGGAGGTGAGGAGTTCATCATCATGCTCCGGAAGGCCGGCCTCAAGGAAGCGGCAGAGGTCGCGGCCGAACGCATCCGCAAAAAGATCGAAGAAACAAAATTCGAATGGGAAGGGAAACCGATCCGGGTGACGGTCAGCCTTGGTGTGGCGGTCCTTCATCCGGGAGAGAATGTTCCCGACCCCATGGTCCATCGCGCCGATAAGGCCCTGTATAAGGCTAAA
>CAZPCF010000328.1:0-1937 GCA_964585045.1 uncultured bacterium | reverse complement strand
TCCGTAGCGGCCCGCAATATCCGGCATAGCCCTCCCTTTGGTGCGGATGGCGTTATGGATCACCTCCGCGATCTTCTTGAGCACAGTATCACCCGTCCGGTAACCGTAGACATCGTTGATCTTCCGGAAGTCATCGATGTCCAGCAGGATCACGGCGAATGGTTTCCGGAAGGTCCGCGAGTAGTTGAGGGCCTGCGACAAGAATGTATTCACATAGCGCATGGCATAAAGCCCCGTCAGCTCATCCCGCGCCGCCAGGCTCAGGAAATAAAGCCGTTCCTTGTATTCCTGGATCCTCACGACCGCAAAGGAGATCAGAAAAAAGGCCGCCAACAGAAAGAACGCTGACGCGACCCCCGTCCAGGTCCCGGCCCATGAGAAGAGCGCGAAAGAAACCAGGACCCAAAGACCCGCGATCATCAACACCGAGAGGGTCGAGAACACGCTCCGGAAAGGGATCAGGACAAGCCCGGCCAAAAGCGCGACCCCGAAAAGGAGTCCGGCGAAAACCCCGGGAGAAACGACTCGGATGTACTGCCCGGTCAGAATGGTGTTGATGATATTCCCCAGCACCCCGATGCCCGGGCTTGCGGACTCCAGCGGCGTGATCTTGTAATCGGAAGCGGTCATGCCGATGAGACAGATCTTTCCCTGAAAATCTTTAGCGGTGATCGGCGCGGTCTTGCCTTTGGAGATCAAGGCGTAACTGTTCAGCACGTCCACGAACGGATAATAACCGGAGGAGGCGTTCCAGCGCTTCGCCCAATGGATGAGAAGATTATTCTGGTCGTCGCGCGGGAAATCGCACTGCCCGATCGTCGGCACGGGAGCCCCAAGAAAATCGTACGCGACCCGGATCCCGAGATGCGGCACAAGTTCTTTGTTGAACTTCACGAACGGATACACGCGGCGGATCACATTATCGGGGTCTTGGGTGTAATTGATGTGCCCGATCCCGCGGGCGTGCTCGCTGTAAACCTGCGAGGATTGGTTCACGTAATAATAGTTCTTGAACCCTTCGGATTCAAAAGAGATCGGCAGATAAAAATTAGGCGTTTTCTTGAATTCCTCGAGAAGCGCTTGATCGTCCTCCGGCGTGTCCGCCCCCGGCGTGAAGAAAAGATTGAACACAATGGCCTTCGCGCCCCATTCCCGCAAAATGCGCGTGATCGCCGCGTAGTAGCGCTTGGGCCAAGGGAAGGGCCGTATGGACTGCAGGCTGTTCCTGTCAATTCCGATATAAACGACCGCCGGATCGATCTTGGGGGCGGGCTGGTATTTAAGGAACTGATCGTAGAAGTGGTCATCGAGCGAACGGAAGAGCCGTGTCCCCGAAAAACTGAGGGCAAGAGCGAAAACCAGGACAAATCCCAAGATCTGGATCGTGCGAAGCGGGGTGAAAAAAAGGACCACCTGCCTCAAGGGCTCGGTCGCGGACCCTTTGCGCTTTTTGACAAGTCCCGTGGGCGCTTTTTCCATGGTTCCCTCATCCTAAAATAGGGTTGAAAAGAATTCGGATCAAGTAGCGTCCATATTGAGCCAAAACTTACTTTTTTCCAAGAAATTTTTATTTCTAAAAAAATCCCTGCATCTTGGGAAAAGGTAAAGTATAATCTCGCTCCTTATAAAAAGGGACGCGTGACCGTTTGATTTAAATTTATCCGGTGTCCGAACATCGATTGTTATCCTTCTCCTTGAAGAAAGAGGAAAGAACTTGTATGCGCTGTCAATTAGAGAGGTCTCATGGCTGTTAGTGGATGGTTCAAGTTCAAAAAAATAAGGCTCCTGCTGGCTTGGGGCTCGATCCCGATCCTGCTCCTTTGCTCCAACATGAACGACCGGACCTTCCGCTGGGGCATCGTCCTCTTGATCGCCGGCGAATTGATCCGTTTTTGGGCGCTCGGATTCGTGGAAAGAAAAGGCAAAAAACTCGCCAT
>CAZPCF010000327.1:0-1941 GCA_964585045.1 uncultured bacterium | reverse complement strand
AGAAATTAATAAAGCTTCTGGCGCGGTTTTTGATAGAAAGCTTTTGGGAGCTAAGATGGCTAATGCCGCAAGGAAGTTTGGTTTTAATGTCTTTATAAAAGAAAGAGCAACGATCACGGATTTGGCGAATTATGTAAAAAAAGGGAAACCAGTTATTGTGCGATGGTTCTTGGCCGATATCGAGCCAGACGGTCATTATTCGGTAGTTGTTGACGCAAGTAAGAAAGGAATTGTTTTGGCAGACCCAATTATTAAAAAGATTCTAATAACACGTCGAAGAAAGATGTCTGTACGAAACTTTATGAAAGTTTGGTTTGATTATAAGGGAGAGTATTTAAACAAGCCTAGCGATATGATCATACGGTGGATGATGGTTCTTACCCCTAAAAAATAAGAATAATTTAAGATAAAACACCGAGAAAGCTCGGTGTTTTTTAATTTGACAAAAGAGGCATTTCTGGTAGAAATAAGTATTCAATTGTACATTAAAAATAGAAATTTTAGAAAAAGATCCATATTTATGTCTTATTTATGGGTAAACCCAGAAGGAGAAAGAGATGCAGGGAAAGGACAGGATAATCCTGCCGCTGGACGTCTCCGATGTTGACCAAGCACTTTCTTTGGCGAAGGCGCTTAAGGGTCGTGTCGGAATGTTCAAGATTGGCCTGGAATTTATTTGGTCATCGTTGGCCAATTTATTGCTAATGAGCTCGCATGATGCCGAAGCGTTGCTCTTCAAAATGCGGGAACTCGCCCGACTTATCGGCGGACCGAACGCGTTTATCGACGGCAAGCTCTGCGACATACCTAACACGGTAAAGGGCGCCTCGATTGCCACTTCTCGGCTAGGCGTGAAATTTTTCAACGTTCACGCTTCATCTGGAAGAGGAGCTATTAAAGCGGCTGTTGCCGCAAAAGGAAATTCCCAGGTTTTGGGAGTCACCGTTTTAACATCAATCGACGAGGGCGAATGCACATCAATCTTCGGATTAAAGCCCGCTTCGGTGGTACTTAGCTTTGTCCGTATGCTTTCTGAAGAGGGAGCTGATGGCGTCATTTGCTCTCCGAAGGAAGTAGGGATAATTCGGGATAAGTCCGAATTTAATAATCTTGTTTTGATCACGCCGGGTGTTCGTCCGGAATGGGCGGCGGTTGGTGATCAGAAGAGAGTTATGACTCCTGGTGAGGCCATCAAGGCCGGCGCCAACTACCTTGTCATTGGAAGGCCAATCACTCAGCCTCCGACTGAAATTGGTACTTCGGTCGAGGCAGCTGATCGCATCGCCCAGGAAATCGAGGCCGCACTATGACGATGTTCGTCTCTCGAGAAAAGCTTCTAAATGCTAATCCAAGGAATTTTTTGCTCGCTGATCTCCCGCAGCATCTAATTCTTGAATGGTTCAGGGTGATGGACGCAGGATGGCTCTACAGCGGCGAGCCTGACCCATCAAAACCTCATGCTCAGTTAGCTTCGGGACTTTGCAGCAATGGATATTTTAATTGCCGCAAGGTTCTTTGTTACCCGAATATAAGCGAGATTCTGGCATTTCAGCTTGTCCGCAGGCTGAAGGAAAAAGCTGGACGAGGCCCTTGCTTTGTTCTCGGGTCTCCGTACTCTGCAATTACTTTCTCTTACGAGATCGCGCGCATATTCGGCGTGCCTCATATTTTTGCTGAGAAGGATCCGACGGATCCCACTGGTAAGAAGATGGTTTTCAAGGAAGAAATTCCCGAAGGTTCATGGGTTTTGCAGATCGAGGAGTTAATTACAACTCTCGGCACTGCGCAAGAAGTGCGAAGAGCTGTTCTTGCGAGCTGTCCGCACGAAATCACCATTCTTCCTGAAGTCGGGACATGCATCCACCGTCCTGACAAACTGCCGGCCGCTACCGAGGATCGTCAGATCGTTTCACTTGTGGAAACCGCTGTTTCCACCTGGAA
>CAZPCF010000326.1:0-1944 GCA_964585045.1 uncultured bacterium | reverse complement strand
AAGTTCGGCGGGGTTTTTGGCCTGGGGCGCAAGGAACCGGTATTCGGACATCGCTCGGACCATGTAAAGCGCGGCCGGAACGCCCTTACCGGACACATCGCCCAGAACGACACCCACCCGGTCTCCGTCGAGCGAGATCACATCATAAAGATCGCCGCCTACGTCAAACGCCGGAAGCGTGAGAGCGCAAAGGTCCACCCCGTACTTGTGGCTTGTGAGGTCCGGAAGGAAATTCTGTTGGATCTCATGGGCGATCTTCAGGGCCTGCTTGGCTTTTTCCTGTTTGACGATCTCTCCGTGAAGCTGTGCGTTCTCGATCGCGATGGCCGCCTGGTCTGCGAAGGTCTCAAAAAGTTCCAGATCTTCCTGACAAAAAGCTTCACGGCGCAGGGGATTAATGGCCTGGAGGACGCCGATAACCTTTCCTTTGGCTTTCATGGGAACGCAGAGGATCGCTCTCGTGACAAAGCCTGTCGAATCGTCAAAGCGCCTGGCGAAGCGCGGGTCTTTGTGAGGATCATTCACGATCTCGGGTTTTCCGGACGCGGCGACAGAACCCGCGATGCCTTCGCCCATTTTCACGCGGAATTTTTCCTCCAGCTCGGAGCCTTTGCCGCCGAGCGCCACGCGGAATACCAACTCCTGAGAGACCTCATCGATCAGAAGGAGCGAGGCGACTTCGGAGCGCATGACCTCGGAGGACGTTTTCATGATAAGCGCCAGAAGCTCGTTCAGTTGGAGCGTGGAATTAAGAACGCTTGTCAGGGCCAGGACTTTCCGGAGATTCAGGACGGTGCTGTCCTGGGAGACTTCGGGGCCGGAAGATCTCCCGGCATTCTTGCGGCGGGCTTTGGATGGTTTTTTCATAGGAGGTCCTACAATATTTTTTGAAAAAGAAGCGTGAGAAGAACGGCATAACTTATGCTGAGAAGAAAAGCCGTCAGGTCTCTCAGGGATTCAAAGGGCAAGCGAAGAACGCCCACGCAGGGAATGAGGAGAAGCATCCAAGGAGAGGTGCTTGAGAGCAGGATCCCGGCCACGAGTGATCTTTCGAGGATCGCGTGGACCATCTCCGGAGGGCTGATCAGGTAAAGAGACGGGCGCCCCTTCAAGTAACTTTTGGCGAAGGCGTTCAGGATATAGCTGCCCGCGAACGTGAGCGTAATAAAAAAGATCGCACCGAGGGTCCAAATATTCGTCCGGTAGAGCGCATCGAGGAAAGCGGAATTTGGGAATCCGCGGACCTCGCGGCTGACCGGAAAAAGAAAGATCGCGCCGATCACAAGAACATGGAAAAACTGATCGGTCATGAAATAGACGAAAGTGTTTGCCGGGTTTTTTTGTGTGGCCGAGTATTTAATAAGGTCTTGCGCCAAATGGATGAGGACGAGCCCGGTCACGAAGAACCAGATCTGAGGAACGTTCAGGTAGGGGTAAAGGATCACAAGCGAGACGAAGCCCTGGATCAAGGCATGAGAGAGTTGCCCCAGGAAACTCCGGACCTTCAGTTGGTAAAGCTCCTCGAACTGGAGGATGAAGTCCGCGATAAGATGCGCCAGGATAAGTTTTAAGAAAAGGAACATGCCGCCTTTACCCCGTTAGAGATAAGAAGTGCCGTTGGCACTTCTGTCTATGTGACATGAACGTCTCAACAAACCCTGTGACGCCATGCGAATATATAAAATAACCGGCCCCGGATCTCTAACGGGGCAAGTTATTATGGCATTTTTCCGGTCCTTGTCCAAAAGGATTCTAGAGGGTTGACAAGGACCGCCCCAATTTCACTTCGTAGAAATTGATAGGTATTGGGACGGCCCTTGAGAAGAGATTTATTGAGAGGATGGGCGTATCCCACTTCAGACTGTTATTTTTTTCTTGATCATGCGCTGCGGCGGGAAGTGTGTTTCGCCAACGTTCGCCATGCCCCACCGAGGCATGGCTTCA
>CAZPCF010000325.1:0-1947 GCA_964585045.1 uncultured bacterium | reverse complement strand
TTGATCGGGAGTCAGGTCTCCCAACATACCTTCCAAAAAAAGATCCGCGTAACCTTTAATGACCGCGATAGGGCTGCGAAGATCATGCGCGGTAATGCCGAGGAACTTATTCTTCAGATCATTGAACTGAAGCACCTGTTCGTAAAGCCGACCTTTTTCCAGAGTTAAAGCAAGTTGACCCGCGATCTCCTGGAAAAGCTCCACATGAGCATCCCGATATTCATTAATCCTCATGCTGGAGAAAAAAAGAAAACCGATGGGTTTTCCGGAAACTACCAGTGGACACGCCAAACTGGATCGCATGCCCTCTTCGACAATGTCTCGCGTCGACTTCGAGTTTGGGTGATCTCTGAGGTAAGCTTCCAGATCGTTTAGAATGCGCGGCTCGCGGGTCTGAAGAACTTTCTCGAGACTACTGCCCTTCATGTCCGCAGAGTAACCCTTGCCGATCTTGATCGTAGGCGATTTTGAAGACGCCCAGTACGCTTTCAAAACAGTATCGTTTTCTTCCAGGAGCGAGAAACCGATCCGGTCATAGGGAATGATCTCGTGAAGCGAACCGTAGGCGTAATCCAAAACCTCATCGATCACTTTCCCGGCGTTGATCTTTTCCGTAATGTGGAGGAGCGCTTCAAACTCTTTTTCCCGATTGGCCATGAACATGCCTCGCGATGGGGTTAAAGCACCTCTTATCCGTCCTTGTTTATTCGTTCCTGCTGAAAGGATTCAATTTTTTGAGACTGCTCGCCGCACTCCTAATACCGCCCGCCACTTCCTTTGCCGCATTTTCAACAGTGCCCGTGGTGTTCTTAAGCGCGCCTCCGGCCTGACCTGTAATCGCGCTCGGATTCCCTGCGGCATTTTTTAAAGTATCCAGACCTTTTGCCGCGGCCTGAGTTGCCATCTTCGCGGAGGCGTTCAGGGAGTCCGTCACAGCCCCTTGAAGGCTATTAATATCGAAATTCACAAGGTTGGAGATCCCGGAACTCATCATAGCCTTCAGAACGATCAAACGCACGACACTATTGAGATCCGTGATGTTCTGATAGCTTTGATCAATGTTGATGCTGAATTCTTTGGTCGTGGGTTGACCTCCGGAATAATCTATATAGACAACCTTGCCGATCTTAAGGCGCATCGCATCGATCTGGATCGGAATGGCTTTGGCGGGAGCTTTCGGCCTCTGCCTGGTGGTTTGAGCGGGCGCCTTTTGGGTCCCCTGGAGCGCTCTCAAGCGGTCCAGATTGAGCTCGCCCTTTTCGTTTTTCACGACAGTGAACTGTTGCATATCAAATTCGAGATCCTTAAAATGCATCTTTCCTGAAAATATCGCGCCACGTTCATACGCCACAAGAATTTTGGGGACATTAATAAGAACCGTGTCATGAAAGCCTGAAGGATTTTTTAGCACGAGCCCCTCAATGTCCACAGAAGTATTCAAGATATCCAGATCGAATTTCTGGATGGAAAGATGGTTGTTCATAGGCAAGACTCCCTTCCCATCAAGGCCCTGGCCAACCGGGTATATTCCGAATGCGTGTCTGAGTTAAAAGCGGGGAATCCCAAAAACATCAATCGGTCCAAATTCCGCATGGCCCAGATCGACAAAAAGGTGTTGGCCTTCAATCCCAATGGCAAGCTACCTGCTGCCGCGTATGCCTTTGAGATCCTCGAGGAGGTCTCTTCTCCACCATACACGCGATGGAGCCTCGTCTTTGACATCGAGAACAGGATCATCCATTTCAAAACCTATGCAAATCGGAATGATCGCTGGATTGACGTCAAGAAGATCGATTATGGTTGTGACACTGCGGCCATGATGATGGATGTGCATGCGGACCTCAGGGGTGATATCACAGATGCCTTCAAAGAGATCGATCCGGAGTACAGCCTCAATCATTTCATCCGTTTCCTCAAGGAATCTGAGATTGAGATGCCTGTAGAACA
>CAZPCF010000324.1:0-1967 GCA_964585045.1 uncultured bacterium | reverse complement strand
GTCCCCTACCCCTTCGCGGCCGTTTATTCCGCGGCAAAAAGCTTTGTCCGCATCTTCACCAACGCGATCTGGGCCGAGAACCGGGAGAAAAATATAAAAATTGTCGCGCTCTGTCCCGGCTATACCAAAACGAATTTTGAAAAAGTTTCAACGGAGCCGTCCAGCGTCCATCTTTTCCCGGGGGAAGAGCCCGCTGACATCGCGAAGAAAACCCTTTCCCATCTTTCCGGATGGCCCTGCACAAAATTCACGAGCCTCTTCCATCCATTCAAGGTCCTAGCGGCCAAGCTCCTCCCACTGAAAGTATTTGCGGGGATCCTGCGGCATCTCAGACGGCAAGGTCAGAACTAGCATCCTGCAACAGTAGCTTCAACAGGTTGTCATCCTCCGGCTTGACCGGAGGATCCATGGATTCCCGATAACCCTAAAGGGCTGCTTCGCTGAAACATTCGGGAATGACAATCCCAAAAAGCAAAAAAGCCTAGGGGCTTTTTTAGTTGGCGGACCGTTTACCGGTCAGGACGGGATTGACGAACGTTTTGTGCAGAAATTGCAGGATCTTGACATCCCACGTATTCTTGAATTGGCGCTTTTTCCAGCGGCGCTGGATCATCGCGCTGTAGATGTCAAAAATGAAGGAAGGCATCCACCAGTAATTCTGAGCCATCATCTTGGCGCGCGGCCCCACGAATTTCGAAGTGTAAGCCAAGTTCAGGTAGGTCTCCATGTTCTCCTTCAGCCACGGGGTCACGAAGTTATGACGGCTCGTTTCGATCCACTCCTCGAGGCTTTGCGGCGCGTCATAACCCCACTGTTTTGATTGCGCCAGCAATTCCGTGCCGGGCAGAGCCGTGAATAGAGACATCGAGTGAAGGTACGCCTTGGGGTTGTCCCTCAGGACCTCCATGCCGAGATCAATGGTCTCGTAGAGCTCCTCCCGCGTTTCGGTGGGAAACCCCATCATGAAGTTATACATCGCAAGGATCCCGGTCTGGGCGAGCCGCTTGTTGGCTTCCCGGTATTCGGCGACGGTTTGTTTCTTGTTGATGAACTGAAGGATCCTGTCCGACCCCGATTCCAGCCCCGGGGTGGTCACGTAGAGCCCGCACTGTTCCAGTTTTTTCAGGTCGACGCGAAGAAGGTCGCTCGCGCGCGTCTGCGTCCACCACTTGAACTCGTTGTTGATCAATTCCCCGACGCGGGTCGCCCACTTGTCATTCACGAAGAACTCTTCGTCATAAAAAATGATCATATCGAGGTTGAAGGTCTTGGCCATGTAGGAAGTCCGCTCGTAGATCAGCTCCGGCTTCATCATCCGGTAGACCTTGGTGAGCGCGGGCTCGGAACAAAACGTGCATTTAAACGGACATCCGCGGCTTCCCATGAACGGGAGGAGGCGCTTGATACCGGGGAAAAGGTATTCGCCGGGAGATACATAATTTTCGACGTTCAGGAGCTCGAACGGATAGGGTTTCGTTTCATCCAGAATGACTGCGGGACCGTCCGGATTCCGGATGATCTCACCGTTCCGTTTCCACAGAAGCCCTCCGACCGTACCGAGGGGTTCCTTGGCGGCCAACGCGCGCACCAGATCGCGCATCGCCCACTCCCCGTCGCCCCGGATCACCATGTCCACCTGCGGGTGGCGCAGGGATTGCTCGGGAAGCATGGTGACATGCATACCACCCCAAACGACCGGTATTCCGCTGGAATGCTCGTGAACAAGCTGGGAGGCCTGCAAGCCGTGATAGATCTGATGCCCCGTCATCGCCGTGATCCCCACACACAGGGGCCGGGTCTTGAGCTCCTTTAGAAGCTCTTCTTCCCAATTGTCTTCAACGCGCTGGTCGATGATCCGGACCTTGAATTCCCCCACCAGGTCCGATGAGACCGCCAACATGGGCAAAGGCAGGCCCACGGAGATCTTTTTAATGTCGAGACCAGTACGCGGGTAAAAAAGAACAACA
>CAZPCF010000323.1:0-1978 GCA_964585045.1 uncultured bacterium | reverse complement strand
AATGGCGACTTGGACAGTCATGATTTCCAGTTTATTTCTTGATGGAGAATCATGGCGAACGTTGGCGAAACACACTTCCCGCTGGAGTGCTTAACCATGGAAGGAATGACACCTGAAGTGGAATGCGCCCGTAAAGAAGAAATGAGCGGGTGGTTTAGGCTTTAAGATGGGAGTGAATGGCTTGCGCGGCTTGACGGCCTTGGCTGATGGCCCACACCACAAGCGACGCGCCGCGGACCGTATCCCCTGCCGCGAAAATACCCGTCACCGAGCTCATGTAACTGCCATCCGTTTGGACATTCCCCCGCGCGTCGAATTGAACTCCCAGGTCCGTCAGGAGTTTGGAATGTTCGACGTGCACAAACCCCATCGCCAAAAGGACCAGATCGGCCTGCAGGACAAATTCGGTACCCGGAATCTCTTTCATCGAATACTGTCCTGTGGTCTTGTCCAGCTCCCACTCAACCCGCGCGCAATGAACTTCATGGACCTTCCCGCCCCTGCCCGTGAACTTTTTGGTCGTGATCGACCAGTCCCGTTCGCAACCCTCTTCATGGGAAGTCGAAGTTCTAAGGATCAGGGGCCAGTTAGGCCAAGAGGGATTCCATGGCTCCTTCCATTCTCTGGGCTTCGGTAGGATCTCGAATTGATAGACTTTTTTGGCACCTAGGCGGTTCGCCGTCCCGACACAATCTGAGCCTGTGTCCCCGCCGCCGATCACGAGCACCGTCTTGCCCTTCGCGGAAATAAGCTGATCTGGTTGGATCTCGCCGGAAACGACCTTGTTGGAAAGCGTCAGGAAATCCATAGCAAAATGAACTCCCGGAAGTTCACGGCCCGGGACCTTCAGATCGCGCGGCGCGCCGGCTCCCATCGTCAAAAGGATCCCATCAAAGTTCTTTTTAAGTTCTTCCGCGGGAAGGTGCACTCCCACATCGACATTCACTTCGAACCGTACGCCTTCGGCTTTCATCTGCTCCATGCGCCGGTCCAGTACCCATTTTTCAAGTTTGAAATCCGGGATCCCAAACCGGAGTAATCCGCCGATCTTGGAAGACTTTTCAAAAAGCGTAACACTGTACCCCATCCGGCGAAGCTGCTGGGCCGCCGAAAGTCCCGCGGGACCGGAGCCGACGACCGCGATCTTTTTGCCGGTTTCTTTTAAGGGTGGCTGTGGCTTCACCCAGCCTTCTGCGAACGCTTTTTCAATAATCGAAAGTTCGATCTGTTCGATCGTGACCGGCGCGCAATTGATCGCAAGCGTGCAAGCGGTTTCGCACGGAGCCGGACAAACTCGCCCCGTCACTTCCGGAAGGTTGTTCATAAGCGCTAGACGCTCAAAAGCATCATGCCACTGGCCCCGATAAACGGCATCATTCCACTCCGGGATAAGGTTATACACGGGACACCCGAGGGCATGGCAAAAAGGGATCCCGCAATCCATGCAGCGCGCACCCTGTTTGTTGATCTCTTCAGAGAGAAGCGGCTTGGTGATCTCCCGATAGTCCTTCAAACGCTCCGGGACAGGCCGCTTGGGCGAAAGACCGCGGCTATATTCTAAAAAACCGTCTGCTTTTCCCATCAGTACTGTTCTCCATCTTAATTTTAGGGGTTGACGGTACAATACCGTGAACCCTTAAAATCAATAAACGTGGTATTAGAAAAAGACCTCTTCTGTCATTTCGGCCGATTCTGAGTTCTTCATCTGGTGTTCTTTCATCTTGGCCATGGCCCTCTTATAATCCATAGGCATGACCTTCACAAAACGCGGTAACATCTCATCCCAACTGGCAAGGATCGCCTTAGCATACTGGCTTTCCGTGAATTTCGCGTGCCGTTCGATCGCCGTTTTGAGGAATTCCCGGTCCTCTTTTTCCGCGACAGGCTCGAGATCGACCATTTCAAGATTGCAGCGCGTATCAAAAAGCTGGCTCTCATCAAGCACATAGGCGATCCCGCCGCTCATCCCTGCCGCGAA
>CAZPCF010000322.1:0-1986 GCA_964585045.1 uncultured bacterium | reverse complement strand
GCCTCGGCAAAAGATCAAAGACCGTTTTCTTGGCATGCCGGTCCTCGGCCGTTACTACATACCCTTCGGGTTTGTTCAAAATATAATAGACGTGCGGCGCGAGCTGGAGGACCTTGTGCCGGTACATGATCGTATCGTTTTGAAAATCCACCTGCCGGCCCAGGTCTTGCACCACCTCGCCATTCACGGAAATGGCACCGTTGGTGACAAAAACCTCGCATTTCCTTCGGGACCCGAGCCCCGCGCTGGCCAAGGCGTGTGCGATTCTCATGGTTTCTGTACTGTTCTCCATTTAATTTTAAGGGTTAACAGTACTGTGCCGCATACCTTTAAATTTAAAAATGTCATGCGGCCCTGAGCTCCGCGTAGAAAAGGGGCCGGCCCTGAGCCGCCCATTTGAGTTCGTAATTGGTCTTATTCATTCCGTCCAGGATCCTCTCATTCATCGTTTCGCGCACATTCTCCCAAAGTTCCGCCGTAGCCGCTATGGTTTTCTTCATAGCCGCAAAATAGTCCCTATCATCGGTCGCGATCTCCACCAGTCCTCCCGGCACAAGCCGCGCGTGAAGAAGCTCGAGAAGCTTCGGAGTGAAAACGCGGCGAACCTGATGCCGCCGTTTCGGCCAAGGGTCCGGAAAGTAGATATGAAAAAGGCTCACGCTTCCCGGCGCAATCGCTTCGGTTAAAAATGCCCGCGCTTCGGCACGGAGAAAGCGGATATTGGGAAGCGCCCGCTTCTGGGCACGCGTCTTCCCGATATTCATGAACTTGCTGACACGGTCGATCCCGAGAAAGTTCGTTCCCGGATTTTCGATCGCACGGGCGACAAGGAATTTCCCCTTCCCGCATCCGATCTCCATCTCCACCGGATGAGCATTCCCGAAGAATTCGCTGAAGACGATGGGAGCGTATTTCTCTTGTGTCACACACCTCACCCTCCCCCCTCCCCCTGAGGGGGGAGAGGAAAAAGGTGAGGGGGTATCCTTGGTTTCTTTTTCAAAATCGTTCATGCCGGCCGTGTTAACCATACCAACGTCTCCAGATGCCGCGTCCTCGGGAAAAAATCGAACGGCATGATCTTCCGGACCTTCCAGCCCACCTGCGCCAGGTGTTTCAGATCGCGCGCGAGCGATCCGGGCGAACAGGACAGGTAAAATAAGGACTCAAGGCTTTTCGCCTCCCCCAGGGTCTCGATCGCGGAGCCTGCAAGACCTCCGCGCGGCGGATCGATCAAAGCCACGCAAGGTTTTCCGTCCAACTCCTTTAGGGCCTCCGGCAAATGGATCTCAACCTGCCCTTCGAGGATCCTCACGCGGGCCAGATCGTGATGGCGAATATTATAGTGAGCCAACTTCACGGAATCACACCCGGATTCGATCATCACCACTTCTTTGGCCCGATCGGCCAGGGCGATTCCAAAAAGCCCGACGCCGGAATAAAGATCAAGAAAAACTGTGTCTTTTTTCCATTCAATAAGGCTTTCGATCCTTAAAACGATTTTCTCCAGGATCGACAGATTTGCCTGAAAGAACGTATCAAGCGCATAAAAGATCTTCCGGCCCTTTACGGCCGTCCAAAAATAATCCTCTTCTTTCATCCTGAGCGACCGCCGGCCGATGCCGCCCCAGAACACCTTGCCTTCGTCCCCGACCCGGATAACCAGGTTCGCGACTTTATAATTCTCCGGAAGCTTGCGGACCGCTTCCTCTTTTAATGTCGGAAGGAAATCATTGATCTCTTTGCGTGCGATCGGGCAGGCTGCCACTTCCTGGAGCCGCTGCGTCCCGGGAAGCATAAAACCCATCTGTCGTTCCCCATTGTTCCTTTTACGCAGTGTCAGATCAAGGCGGTTCCGGTAATAATAGGACTCCGGCGACGGTGTGATCGGTTCAAAGACATACTCGGAAAGACTGCACTCCTTCGCAAGAAGTTCTTTGAGAATCGCCTCTTTGCGGGCGAGCTCTTCTTCATACGGGATGTCCTGAT
>CAZPCF010000321.1:0-1986 GCA_964585045.1 uncultured bacterium | reverse complement strand
CTCTTCCTTGTCTGCGCGGCCCTCGGAGCGCGTTTCAGGATTTCTGGAAATTCCGCCTATCCTGTTTAATAAAACATGAAATTACCAATTTTTGATAAATAGATTCCATCGGGCAAGGCTGTTGGGTACAATAACGCCTGTCATTCAACCTCGGAATCTTCAAAAAGAACCGTTCATGGAAGCTATAGAAGTTGGCTGTGCGATCATTCATAAGAACGGGAAACTCCTGATCGCTCAGCGCCACCTCAAGGACAGCTTTGGCGGCTATTGGGAATTCCCGGGCGGCAAGCGCGAGCAGGGTGAAACGATCGAGGCGTGTCTTGTGCGCGAGGCTTTTGAGGAGCTGGGGATCGGGATCCACCCCGAGAGGCTCCTCTGCCATAGGGTGCATGGAGCTCCGGAACGTAGGATCTCGCTTTTCTTCTTTTTTTGCAAGTGGGTGAGCGGAGAGCCCCGGGCGATCGACTGTAAAGATTTCAGTTGGGTCTCCCGGGAGAATATCCGTCAATACGCGCTGCTTCCGGGGGATCTGGAGGTGTTGGAGGATCTGACGCTTCATTGGGAGGAGTATTTCAAAACATGAGGAATTTGCCGATAATGGAAAGTGTCCCGTTCCAGGCAGATTTTTAATAGGATATTTTTTTCTTGAAAATGGGACCCGAGTTTTGGAGAAAAGGGCCGGACCTCTGGAGACATGTTGAAGAATCGTAAAGGCTCCGATAGTCAGAAGGAATTGTCCCCGCGACAGGCTTGGCGTGTGCCCATCCGCTATAAATTGTCGTTGCCGGTGCTGATCCTCGTTCTCGGGATCGTCTTTTTTGTGCTTTTCACCACCTTCAATGTCTTTCGCGACATGATGGTCAAATACAAAGAGGCGCGCCTTCAGACCATTGCGGAGATCTTTTCTGAGACGCTCAAGATCTCGCTCGAGACACAGGACCAGCGTTCCCTCAAGGCCTATATCAGGCTTCTGGGGGAACAATCCGACGTGGATGAGGTTCGCGTGGAGGATGCTGACGGGAAGATCCTCGGCAGCACCCGGCCCGACAACGAAGCCTTCCCGGGACTTTTTTATAAGCAGGATTTCTTCGGGGTTGAAAAGATCAACCCCGATACCTACGCGGCTGTGGCGCCCATCATGAGCGGGGAAGAAACGATCGGGCGTCTCATCATTATTTTTTCCAGGATCGAATTCGAGAAGGAACTCCGGAAGATCTTTGTCGAAAAATTCTTTGTGGCGTTCCTTTTGGTGATCATCATGACGCTTGTGATCGCGGGGATCACTTGGATGGTCATGCGGCCCCTGACCTCGCTGCAAAAGACCGCACGCAACATTCTGGCCGGGGATCTCGAGGCTCGGGCCAACATCCATTCCCGGGATGAGATCCAGGAGGTTGGCGAGGCGTTCAACAAAGTGGTCAGTCGTCTGGTGCAAAGTTTTGAGCACCTGCGGGCGCGCAGTCAGGCCCTTGAGGAGTCCGAGGAGAAATACAGGTCGATCGTTAATGATGTGAGCGACATCATTTTTTCCATCACCCCGGAAGGCGAGCTTATGATCCTCAACCGCGGTTTCTCGGGTTACACGCGCGAAGAGATCCTCGCGGAAGGGCTCCCGCTCTTCTTCCTGATGCACGCGCCGGGGGAGGCACAAAAATTCCAGGAATCGCTTGAAACGATCGTGCGGACCAAAAAACCCGTGGAGCATTTGAACACCAAACAATACCACCGGCTTCATCACGCGGAGGTCTATTACCAGACCAACCTTACGCCGGTCGTGGATTATGAAGGGAATCTCCGCCTTATTCAGGGGGTCATGCGTGATATTACGGACCTGCGCCACGTGGAAATGATGAAAGAAACGCTTGTCCGCGACGTGGCGCATGAGCTCAAGACCCCCACCGCCAAATTCATCATGACAACGCAACTCTTGGCCAGGCAGATAGCGAACAACCCCGAGAAAGATAAATTTCTTCCCATGGTCAAGTT
>CAZPCF010000320.1:0-2006 GCA_964585045.1 uncultured bacterium | reverse complement strand
ATCCAATTTCCTTATTATAATCCAATATCCGTAACGAGATGCCCTGTTTGGGACGTGAAGAGGGCAACCGCGCGCAAGTGGCTCCATGCCTGCATCATAATTAATTTCTTTTCGGGAGAACTCAAAGGGGTCGGACCTGCACTTTTTACAAAATGGGAAAAACTCTGGAATAGGGGGGCTATTCAAGGAAACCGCAAGGCCCTTCGGGAAACTTCACCTTCAGACACAGGAGTCGGTGAGGGACTTAGACGTTGCGAAGGGGCAGGGAAAGCGCACTTCCGGGCGGGATTTGCCCGGTTGTAGCGCTCATCGCCCCGGAAGCAGGTCGAAGCCGAAGTGCCCGAGTTAAAGTGAAGGATATAAAGCGCCCTGAGCATAACGAAAGGGTATGCCCGGAGCGATAGCGACGAAGTGCCCGCCGGAGGCGAGGGTACAGTGTGCGAAGTCCCGAACGTTTTCAGGCGAATCAGCCCTCGGCTGCTATGTTTGACTTCATGTCCGTTGATGGATATCATAATTTAATCAACGGTGCTGGTTTCTTAAAAAAATGATCGGTGCAGAAAAAAGAGTTATGCTTTGAAAAATCAAACTATCGAAAGTTCAAGACAAAACAATATTCAATAGAGGGTGATCCTTAAAATGTTTACTCGTGCGCCCATGATGAAGCGACTCACTGAAAGCGATATGACCATGGACCAACAGCTGCAAAAATATCTTGAGATGATCGATCTTGTTTTCGATTCCGAAGAACTTCTTATTTCATCGACAGATAATCCTTCTATCATAGATTATTACAACCAAAGTTTTTGGGGTTATCATTTTGTGCATTCTAAGGAAGGCTCTATTCACTTGGCAATGAATTATGATGGTGTCTTCAATGAAGATGGATACTATGAGCAGTCTAAGATCATTGACAATTTAATCGAGGAACGATCACCGGAAAGAATTCTGGAACTTGCCAGTGGTCCCGGCTTCAATAGCATATACCTTTCTCGGCAGCATCCATCTCTTTCTTTTGAAGGTGTCGATCTGACACAAAAACATGTAGATCAAGCCCGAAAAAAAGCAAGAAACATTGGCAATCTTTGTTTCAACCAAGGAGACATGCAGAACCTCGCTTACGATTCGGATTCTTTCGATCTGGTGTTCGTTGTCGAGGGTTTTTGTAATGCCCAGGATACGCAGAGGGCGCTATCAGAGGTGTTCCGAGTCATGCGAAAAAACGGAACCTTTGTTGTCATTGATGGATTCCGCAAGAAAAAAATGGCTGAAGTGGGGACAGAATGGAGCAAAGCTGCTCACCTTGTAGAACATTCAATGTCTGCTCCTAGTTTTGTTTTTATTGATCAGTTTGCTGACCATGTTAACAATGCCGGGTTTACGATCGAGAAAATTATTGATCATTCGAAAGTAATAATGCCTAATCTGAAACAACTTGAGAGGCGGGCTTTTAAATTTTTCAATCATCCTAAGCTTGCACGAATTTTACTGAAAATTTTACCATCTAAGTTGCTTATGAACGCCGTAGCGGGAATTTTAATGCCCCTTACAGTTGATTGTGAAGTTCACGGATATTATCAAATCAACATCAGGAAGTAAAAATGAGAAAGCTCGAGGGTTAGGGAAAGCGCACCTCCGGGCTGACCTTTGCCCGGTTGTAGCGCTCCTCGCCACGAAGCAGGCAGAGACCCAAACGGGGCATCGGCACTTCGTCCCAGATGATTTGATCGGGAACTTCGCCCGCTGGGAAGGTTCCCGAAGGAGAAACAAAAAAGAGTGCGGATCCGGATAGTCCGGCCTCGCACTCTTTACGATAATGCTGCGAAAATAAAGTCTCCGTATTTCGTCTTTTATTTTCCTGCTTCCTGATTCCTGTTCCCTGTCTCCTTGTTTCTCCTGTTATAAAAAACATACCCCACTGCAAGGATCGTGCAGGCGGCAATCGAGACGAGCGTTACCTGGTGCAGGTATCGGGTTACAAGCTCCTGGTTGTTGCCTACCCAGTA
>CAZPCF010000319.1:0-2035 GCA_964585045.1 uncultured bacterium | reverse complement strand
AAATTTCAGCCGAAACCGCACCTATGTCATGCGCGACGAATACGACCAGCTCCAGGTCATCAAGGAATGCGTTGCCGAACTCAAGCTGAACGAGAAAGACGTGAATCCCAAGGCCGTACGCGAGGAGATCCAGCGTTCGAAAGATTATCTCGTTCCCCCCGCCCAATATTTGGCGAAGGCCATGGATCTTTTCCAGGATTCCGTGGGCAAGGTCTATCAGCTTTATGAGGTCAAGATGAAGCGCTTGAAGGCGTGTGATTTCGGAGACCTGATCATGAAAACCGTGGTGCTTTTTGACAAGCACCCCCAAGTACTCAAGACCTGGCAGGACCGTTTCCAGCATATCCTGATCGATGAATATCAGGACACGAACCATGCGCAGTACCGTTTTGTGAAGCTCTTGGCTTCCGCCAGGCGCCAGATCACCGTTGTGGGAGACCCGGACCAATCCATTTACGCGTGGCGGGGGGCGGATATCAAGAACATCCTTAATTTTGAGGCCGACTACCCGGAATCCGGCGCGATCCGCATGGAGCAGAACTACCGCTCCACGCCTGTGATCCTCGATGCCGCCAATCATCTGATCAAAAACAACGCGATGCGCAAGCCCAAGGCGCTTTGGACCGAGCAAAAGGGCGGCGCGAAGATAGAACTTTTTAACGCGGAGGATGAGACCGCGGAAGCCAAGTACGCGGTCCAAAATGTCCTGAAGTACAAGGCGCAGGGCCGCAGTTTTGCGGATCAAGTGATCTTTTACCGTGTTCACGCTCAGTCGCGTGTGATGGAAGAAGAGCTTATGCGCGCGAACATTCCTTACAAGATCGTGGGCGGGACGCGCTTTTATGACCGCAAGGAGATCAAGGATGTTATCGCATACCTCCGGATCGTGGCGTACCCGCATGATGAGGTGAGTCTGAAGCGGGTGATCAATGTCCCGACGCGGGGGATCGGAAAGAAGGCGATGGAAACGCTCGAAGCGGCAACCCAAAAAATAGACCACAGACCACAGACAACAGACAACGGACCAAAGGCAGCCCTCACCCAGTCCCTCTCCCGGGGGGAGGGGGATTTTGCTTCAGTCTCTGGTCTCCAGTCTGGAGTCTCATCGTGGGATGACGTGCTGGCAAATGTTGCGTCGATCGAAGGATTGACTCCCCGTGTTAAAAAGAGCTTGGGTGCGTTCTACGCTTGGCTGACGAAGTTCCGAAAAAAACAGAACGAGATGACGGTCCATGAGATCCTGGAGCGGGTCCTGGAGGATACGGGCTATGTGGCGGCTCTAGAATCAGAACGTACCCCGGAGGCCCAGGCCCGGCTTGAGAACATCGAAGAGTTTTTTAGCGTGATCGAGGATTTTACGGAGACTGCAGACCAGAGACTACAGACCACAGCCCCTAAAGCGAGACCCGGTCTCGGAAATTCGAGACCGGGTCTCGAAATGGGTGAGGCAAGTCCCGAAACGACCCTGCTCGTGTCATTCCTCGACTCTATCGAGCTCGTGACCGATCTTGACGCATGGGATCAGGGGACGAACGTGCTGACGCTCATGACACTTCACACGGCCAAAGGGCTGGAATTCCCGATCGTTTATATGGTCGGTCTGGAGGAGGGGATATTTCCGCACATCAATTCCTACATGGGGCCGTCGGATGACCTTGAGGAAGAGCGGCGGCTTTGTTACGTCGGTATCACGCGCGCCCGTGAAAAATTGCATCTTTCCTACGCGACCCAACGGCGTATGTACGGCGCCACACATCATAATCTTCCTTCGCGGTTCCTGAACGAGATCCCCGCCGGTCTCTACGATGTCCGGGTCCTGCATGCCGGCGGCGGTTATCAGGATGAAGATGAAGACCAGGACGGGATGGGTCATTCCATCCACGACACCGTCATCGAGTTTGACGACGATTCTCCATCCTCCTCCGGACGTTCCGGAGGACGCTATTCTCACTGATCGCAGCTGTTCCGCCCTCGAGAGGTAAAAAGCTGTTTCCAATAGAGAGTTTGACCGTTAAAATGCCCCCATCCCAGCTTT
>CAZPCF010000318.1:0-2044 GCA_964585045.1 uncultured bacterium | reverse complement strand
GACCCTTCCTTTGCGGATAATCCCGGCCCCTGCTGCACCCAGAATCCTTCCGCCAACCTCAATGACAAGAATTTTGCCCGCTAATCATAAACCTATATTCTTTCCCGGTCATTAAATGGTCGACTAACTTGAAAACTTAACTTTACTTTGGCGAAGGGGCAACAATAAGCTTAAATTCCTTCGAAAGTGTCTTTGCCCCTTACAAGAAAATAGACCTTCTCTCTTTTATTTCTCCGTGTCCCCTGTGGTGCAAATTTAGATTTGGCCTTAGCTCTTCAACACATATTCCGGTTTTCTACCCTTCGCTACGCTCGGGCACCTTGTCCGTGTTCCTCCGTGCCCGCTGTGGTGCAGGTACCGGGGCTATCCCCTTTGCCCTGTCGCTTCGCGGGTTTTTGCTTATAATTTTTGTATCGTTGATATTTTTGGTCGGCTTTGAAGCAGGCCGGATACGGGGGTGACCACAAATGAAAATACCGGGTGCAAAAATCCAGGAGGGCATTCCCGAAACCAGGGATGGCGGAAACAGGTCCCGTAACCACGGGGTCTTGTTCCTTTGTTTTTTATCGGCCTTTGCATGGCTGTTTGCCAGTTGCGCCTGCGCCGCGGAGGAAGAGGTGGAAGGTTTGAAGAAACAGGTTTTGATAGCTTACGAGACGAGTAAGGGTTCCACCAGGGAAATTGCGAACGCGATAGCCGAAGAGATACGGACGGCGGGTTGGGATGCCGAAGCGGTGGAGATAAAGGATTCGCCGCGGCCAGAGGATTACGGCTACGTTATCGTCGGAGGCCCCATCTATTTGGGCAGGATAAAGGGCGTGAGGGGTTTTGTCGGCAGCCATGAGGCTGTTTTGAGTGAACGCCTGATCGGGGCCTTTGCCGTGGGGATGTCTTTTGCAGTGCCGGACAAGGAGACGCAGGCATCTGGGCGGAAGGCCCTTGACGAAGCGATAGCTCCGCTTGCCGCGAAACATCTGGGTTATTTCGCGGGGAAGATCGACATGGAAAAGCTGTCGTTCATCCAGAAGATCATGATAAAGGCGGTGAAAAGCCCCGTCGGCGACTACCGGGACTGGGCAGCAGTCAAAAGCTGGGCGCAGGAGATCGTTAAGGAGCTTAAAGCGCGGGCGAAGTAAAAGTATCGGGCCAGGCGCAACCTGAAAAAACCATAAGCCTGCGTGGCCCGATGCAAGGTCATTCTTTGATCTGCGGCCCCTTCCCTATGACCATCTTCCCCCTGTAGTACCTGGCAGTCGTGGCTTTTGCATCTTCTTCAAGCCATTTTTCCGGGCCGATGTTTTTCATGCGGCAGAGGTTGTAGGCCTTGAGGTTGTGAGGAAGCTTGTCCGCCCTGTCGGAAGCGGGGTTGAATTTTGTGCAGGGGAAGTCTCCGCATTCGTAACAGAAGTCCACGCCCTTTTCCCTTGAGCATGTCAGGGTGGCGCAATCCGCAGGGCATATCGGGGCCCTTTCATCGGAGCGGCACCCTTTGCATGTCATCTTTTCGGGGCTGCACCCTACCGCAGCCGCGATTCGGGTCTGGATCTCCGGAGTAACGTTCTTTTCGTGTACCGGGCAGTTGATGCAGTCTATCCCGCATGGAGCAATGGCTGAGAGAAGTTCCTTATTATTCACGATGGTCCCTCCGCTTCGGTTGGTGTATGGTTCCTGACCCCTGGAATTATATTCGCTTCAAAAATATTACTACTTCGGGGGCGGAATGATAACAGTCTGTTAAGGTGGATTGCGCGTATATAATAATTTAAAAGATACTTTCATACAGGAGGGATAACGCAATGGGAAACAGGATCGTCCAGCTCGGATACGGAAAGCAGGGCAGGCTCGTTCTTGAGGATCTTCTCAAGACAGCTTCTTTCGATGAACTGGTCATCGCCGACGCGGCCCCTTCGTTCATGGATGAGATAGCAAAAATCAGGGATCCCCGCGTGAAACCGGTCCGTTTCGATGTTGATGATTTCGACGGCCTCGTAAAGCTGATGCGGGGCGCGAGCGTGGTAGTCGAACTCCTTCCCATACGCTTCAC
>CAZPCF010000317.1:0-2061 GCA_964585045.1 uncultured bacterium | reverse complement strand
CCTGGATGAGATCGGTGAGATCACTAAAGAAACGCAGGTCAAACTCCTCCGCGTTCTCCAGGAAGGCGAGTTCGAGCGCGTGGGCGGGACCAAAACAATCAAGGTCGATGTGCGCCTCATCGCCGCGACCAACAAAACGCTCCTGGATGAGGTGCAGCAAAAAAAATTCCGTGAAGACCTCTATTACCGCATCAATGTTATTTACCTGAAGGTTCCGCCGCTCCGGGAACGTAAAGAGGATATCTTCCCGCTCGTCGATGCCTTTATCCGCCAATATGCCGCCCTGAACGCTAAAAAGATCCGGGGGATCCAAAAAGATGCCCTCGAAGTGCTCGTACAATACGACTGGCCTGGAAATATCCGGGAATTAAAGAACATCGTGGAACGTATGATCGTCCTGAGTTCCGGATGCCTGCTGACCGTGGAACAGATCCCTGAAGATATCCGGCAGGGAAGCCCCCGGGCCCCCGGAACGAACGAAAATGTCGCACTCCAAGGCGTAACGAGGATCACGGACGCCGAAAAAGAACTTATCCGCAGCGCGCTCATGGAAACCAAAGGGAACAAATCCAATGCCGCCGAAAAACTCGGCATTTCCCGCCGAACGCTGTATAGAAAATTGGAAGAATACAATCTAACATAACATTTTTCCCGACCAGAATTTTAGGATCACCGCGGCAGGCCCATAAAATCGCTTGAATCTTATTTTGCCGTTTGGTTACAAGCCATTGCGTCATTGTGGCTCATTCGAGCTGTTTGATTTTGGGCCTTGAAAATGAATTGCTGTAACCTGTTGTAAATAAAAGGGTTATAATTTCGTTTTTTTTGGTATAATGGCATGATAGTTGATCTACATAAAGTGGCAATGCAGTAATAAACGAACCAAAAAGCCGGCCTGACGGCAGGCAGGGAGGAGCTAACATGGGAAAGATCTTAGGAATTGACTTGGGAACGACCAATTCATGCATGGCGATCATCGAGGGTACTGAGCCCAAGGTCATCGAAAATAAAGAAGGTAACCGCACCACGCCCTCCATCGTTGCATTCACAAAGACCGGCGAGCAATTGGTGGGACAAACGGCCAAGCGCCAGGCGGTTACAAATCCGGAAAATACGATTTTTAGCGCCAAGCGTTTTATCGGGCGGCGCCAGGAAGAGGCAACGCATGAATCCCAGCTGGTCCCATTCAAGGTAAAGGCTGGAAAACACGGGGAGGCGGTCTTCAACATCCCGCAGGAAAAACGGGATTATACGCCACCGGAGATCTCCGCAAAGGTCCTTCAGAAACTCAAAGCCGATGCGGAAATGTACCTCGGGGAACCCATCACGCAGGCCGTGATCACCGTGCCGGCGTATTTCAATGACTCCCAGCGTCAGGCCACCAAAGACGCGGGACAGATCGCCGGACTGGAGGTCCTGCGCATCATTAATGAACCGACCGCGGCCGCGCTCGCCTATGGTCTGGACAAGAAAAAGGATGAAACCATCGCGGTCTACGACCTCGGCGGCGGAACATTCGATATTTCCATTCTCGAGATCGGCGAAGGCGTTTTCGAAGTAAAGGCCAC
Source organism: uncultured bacterium (assembly GCA_964585045.1). Lineage (GTDB taxonomy): Bacteria > Omnitrophota > Omnitrophia > Omnitrophales > Aquincolibacteriaceae > Aquincolibacterium. The sequence goes on along the minus strand of CAZPCF010000317.1, from coordinate 493 downwards.
GAACGGCGATACGCATTTGGGCGGAGATGACTTCGATCAAAAAATCATCGATTGGCTCGTCGCGGAGTTCAAGAAAACCGATGGCATCGATCTCTCGAAGGATCGCATGGCCATTCAGCGTCTCAAAGAAGCCGCTGAAAAAGCCAAATGCGAGTTGTCCACAGCACAAAGCACGGAGATCAATCTGCCCTTCATCACAGCCGATGCGTCCGGCCCCAAGCATCTGCTCTTGACACTGACCCGCTCAAAACTCGAGCAGTTAGTCGCCGATCTGATCGAACGCACCGTGGCCCCTTGCTTGCAAGCGATGAAGGACGCGGGCGTAAAACCCGAGGACATTGATGAAGTGATCCTCGTGGGCGGCATGACCCGTATGCCGGCCGTGGTCCAGAAGGCGAAGGATCTTTTTAAGAAGGTCCCGCATCAGGGCGTCAACCCGGATGAAGTCGTGGCGATCGGCGCCGCGATCCAGGGCGGCGTCTTGAAAGGGGAT
>CAZPCF010000316.1:0-2064 GCA_964585045.1 uncultured bacterium | reverse complement strand
GCGCCGCGGAAACATTGGATGATGTCCGCGCCCTTAAGAAACGCGTGGCGGAGCTGGAAAAGAAGCTAGAAGAAAAATAAAGGGGACAGGCAGTCACTTAATGCCTGTCCCCTTTATTTATCTCGTCCCCCGTTCCCCGATCTTTACTCTTCCCTCTTCAATCGTATCAAACTGAGGAACTCGCTGCGGGAGCGGGCATCTTTACGGAAGGCGCCAAGCATGGAGCTTGTGATGGTGTAGGCGTCGGCTTTCCGGACACCGCGCATGGACATGCAGAGATGGAGGGCTTCGATCACGACCGCGACACCTTTGGGATTGAGTGCGCTCATGAGGCACTCCGCGATCTGCGTCGTGAGCCGTTCCTGGACCTGAAGCCGCTTGGAGAATACCTCCACGAGGCGTGGGATCTTGGAAAGTCCGATGATCTTCCCGTTGGGAATATAAGCAATGTGGGCTTTGCCATAGAACGGCAGCAAATGATGCTCGCAGAGTGAAAAGATCTCGATATCCTTGACGATGACCATCTCATCGTAGGGCTCCTTAAAGACCGCCTGCTTCAGGAGCTCTTTTGCGTCCATCTGATACCCCTGTGTCAGGTAACGGAGGGATTTCGCGACCCGCACAGGCGTCCTCTGCAAACCTTCGCGTTTTGGGCTTTCTCCCAAAAGCGTGAGCATTTCCGTGACTAATCCTTCGAATCTATCTTCACCTTTCACGTTTTTTTTCTTCGCCATTGAATTCACTCCTTAATGATTGACGGTCGCACCTTCGTGCGCAACGCCCAACGCACAACGCCTGCCTGCCGGTAGGCGGGTAAAAACTAGAAATAAATTCGTTGCGTGTTGTGCGTAGTACATTGCGCGATCATTTTAATGCTTTACGGACCGCTTCCGCGATCTTCATGAACCTTTCGCTGATGGGGCTCTTGGGATGCGCGATCACCACCGGAAGCCCCGAATCCCCGCACTCCCGCACCTGGACCTCGAGCGGAATGTCCCCGAGAAAAGGGATCTGGAACATCTCCGCCATTTTTTCGCCGCCGCCACGCCCAAAAATCGGCCCCGTCATATTTTCCACTACGCCCAAGATCGGAACCTCAAGCTGACGGAACATATTTACCGCCTTTCGGACATCGGCCAGAGCCACTTCCTGTGGAGTGGTCACCACAACCGCCCCTGATAAACTGACCCATTGCGATAAAGAAAGCTGCACATCCCCTGTCCCCGGAGGGAGGTCCACCACCAGGAAATCAAGTTCGCCCCAATCCACCCGGTGCAAAAATTGTTCCATCGTCTTGTGGAGAAGCGGCCCTCTCCAAATTACCGGTTGTTCGGGATTTGCAAAGAACCCGATCGAGATCGTCTTCACACCGCGTACTTCAAGCGGAAGGATCTTCTCGTCCGCATTGGCATCCGGGCGCTTCCCCGGAGAAATGCCAAGCATCAACGGAATATTCGGACCGTAAATATCCGCGTCCATGAGACCCACCCGTGCCCCGAGCATTTTGAGCGCAAGCGCCAGGTTCACGGCCACGGTCGATTTGCCGACACCCCCTTTTCCGCTCGCGACCGCAATGACATGCTTCACACCGGAGATCGGCTGAACGGCCGAAGCGCTTATCCCGCATTTGGGTTCGCCGCCCTGCGCAGACGGGCGGGCCTCGTTCTTTTTTTCAGGCGGGCCGGAAAAATGCACCTCGCACCCCTTTGCGCCTGCTTCTTGCACGGCCTGAACGATCGCCAAACGCAATTTCTGCTGAAGGCCCGGATCCTCGATAGAAGATTCCAGATGAAGGAAGGCGTGGTTCTTATCGATCTCGATCTCACGCACAAGTCCGAGCGAAATAATGTCCTCTTTCAGGACAGGTTCCCGGACCTGCTTGAGGCATTCGATGATCTTTTCGCGGGTGATCTTATTGAACGTGGTCATGCCTGAACCTTGGGATCCCCGGGACCCGCGGGCTTCAGCATCAGCCACAACATCAGTGCCATGATCCCCAGAAACGACCACCCCATGAACCCGTCATAGAGGGCCCTGGATCCCCAGAAAAAAGTCCTGCCCGCG
>CAZPCF010000315.1:0-2072 GCA_964585045.1 uncultured bacterium | reverse complement strand
CTGGACATAGATCCGGAATTGAGAGTCGCGGAAATGCTCCTGGACGTATTGGGCGTGTTTGGGGTCCTCGGAAGCCGCGACGGTCAGGGTCGGGATCTTGCGGGCCACTTCTTCGGCATGCGAAGGGCCTGATAGCACAACGATGGAAAGATTTTTACCCAGGACCGAGCGGATGATCTCGGAGGGCCGGAGACAGGTCTTTTTTTCGATCCCCTTCGCTGTGCTCACAAGGACCTTGCCCCGGTACGGAAGTTCTTTGATCTTGAAAAGAATATTGCGGAGGTATTGCGAGGGAATGGCCAGCACGAGGACGTCGCAGAAATCGACCGCTTCTTTAAGACTGGACGTGATCCTGAGGTCCCTGGGTAATTTCACGCCGGGAAGGAATTTGACGTTCTCGCGTTCTTCCTGAAGAATGCCCGCGTAATCCGCGAACGCGGACCACATCATCACTTCATTGCCGCGACGAAGGTTCACAAGCGCAAGCGCCGTTCCCCACCCGCCGTCCCCTAAGATCGTTACTCTGATACCTGACATATCATTTTTCCCTGGTTCTCGTTACTTTAACACCCTGAGGCGCAACGCGCAACGCTCAACGGGCAACGAATTCGTTGCGGACCCATCACACTTACGCAGTGTGATTCGGGTCGCAATTCCAACCCTGCGAACCTATCACATTTACGCAATGTGATTCGGGTCACTTGCAGCGGCAGCGCTTCTTGAGAAGCGGGTGCTCTTTGACGACTTCCTTGATCTCTGCGGGGACGCGGCAAGGCTTCATTTCCTTATTCACGAAGACGTGCACGGTATATCCTGTCGCGACGGGAACCTGGGTTTTTGCATTCATCACCTGGTATTCGAAACGCAAAGTACTGTTACCGATCTCCGCCACGCTGGTCCGCACCATGATGTCATCATCATAGGTCGAGGGCGCTTGATAATTGGCATGAGCTTCCGCGACCGGAAGATAGATCCCCTTTTTCTCGCATTCGGTGTACGGGAACCCGAGCGCCCGGAAATATTCCGTGCGCGCGGCCTCGAACCATTTGAAATAATTCGCGTAATAGGTGATCCCCATCTGGTCCGTGTCCGCGTAAATAACACGATAATGATAATCAAAGTGGTTCATATTTTCCTTATTCAAAAAACGGGGCTCGGGACTTGTCCCTCGGGACTCGTTTTGGTTCCCCGTTTTTGCGAGTCCCTAGTCCCGAGCGACGAGTCCCGGCTTTTTAATTAAAAAATCCTTTTTTTACCTGCACTTTGTCTTTTCGCTCGACCGCTAATTTTTCAAGCAGCTCGCGCTCGAGCTTGCCCAATTTCGTCGGGATCTCAATATCCACCTTCACATACTCCTCCCCGCGCCGGTTCTCCATCCCGAAAGCCGGAACGCCCTCGCCCTTGATCTTAAGGACCTTCCCGGCCGGCGTACCGCTCGCGATCTCGAGGCGCGTTTTTCCCGTGAGCGTCGGCACCTCCACCTCGCCGCCGAGCACCGCGACGGTATAAGGGATCAAAACTTCGCAATAGATGTCACAGCCTTGGCGCTCGAAAGTCCTGCTCTTTTTCACGAGCACCTGGATAAAAAGATCGCCGCGAGGCGCACTGCCTTGTCCGGCCTCGCCTTCGCCGGTCACGCGGAGCCGTGAGCCGTGCTCGATCCCGGCAGGGATCTTCACCTGGAGTTTCCGTGTTTTTCGAGCGCGTCCCTCCCCGCGGCAAGCTTGACAGGGCTTCTCGATCGACTCCCCTTCGCCGTGACAGCGCGGGCAAGTCCTCCGGAGGGTGAAAAAACCCTGGGAAACGCGAACTTCCCCACGGCCCCCGCAATCCACGCAGGTTTTTTTCTTGGAACCTTTTTCTGCGCCCGTTCCCTGGCATTCGCCGCAAGTTTCTTTGCGCGGGATCTCCAGATCAAAGGTCTTACCGGTAAGAACTTCAGCGAGTTCCAGCTCCACCGTGTATTCCAGATCGGCGCCCCTCTGCCCGCGACTGCGCCGTCTCCCGCCCTCTCCGCCGAAGAAATCCTCAAAAAGATCGCCAAAGATATCGCTGAATCCGCCGAAAGCATC
>CAZPCF010000314.1:0-2082 GCA_964585045.1 uncultured bacterium | reverse complement strand
CCTTTTTTATCGCGTTCAGTGTGTCCGCGCACGCTGAAACGGTGGAGGAAAGAAAAGCCGCAGTGAACTATGACGAAACTTTCCCGGATTCAGAAGAAGCTTGGGTCGTCGAAGAAGCTTCTCCAACACCACAAGTTTCCACAGGGGCACAACCTGCACCAGCGATTGTGCCTCCAGTTCAAGCAGCTCCAGCGGCGAGTCCGGCGATGGTTCCTACCGCTTCATCGGTTCCTTCAAGCCAACCTGTTGAGACGGTCGCTCCCAAAACCGTTCCGGTGGCCCCATCGGTGCCTTCCCCTAAGGCGGAAGGGGCCCAAACACCTGGGACGGCTCAGCCTTTACCGGCGGCGCCTCAAATCGCTTCCAAAGATATGCCGGAAGACCAGGTCTTCACAACTTCGAATCCTTCCGGGCTTGTGGAGGTTAGCGGTTATAAATACCCCGTTTTTCTTTTCGCCCCGCCGGATTACAAGACCGACAGGACCTATGCGCTGATCATGATCGCGCCGGCCGAAGACGCCAAAGCGGAAGAACAGATCGAATATTTAACAGGGTTTGCTCGAAAAAGGGGTGTCTTTGTTCTGGCGCCTTATGTCCTCTGGCCGCAAGAAGGGGATACGCCTTACAGATTGGATGAATGGTTTCTCGCTGTTAAAAGTGATATGGTGGAACGCTTTCCTATCAATAAAAAGCGCGTCTATCTTGTCGGGAAAGGTTCCGGAGCCCACTACGCGGCTTACATGGCGATCAAACATTCCAAAGAATTCACGGCAGCCGCCTTGTTGGGCGAAGCGTGGGATGGACCTTTTTCCCAATTGATCCAGCCCAGGACAGATGCGGCAGACCAGGTCCCCTTTTACGTCGCATTCAAAGCGGGCGGGGATGCCCAATCCCGAAACCAGGTTTGGTTCGATAGGCTCCAGAAAAAAGGCTATCCGCTTCATTTGGTGGATTATAAGAACGATGAGGATCTCAACGATCCGGAATTTAAAAAATCTGTTTTTGATTGGATGGAAGCAACAGGAGAGAGTTGGGAAGCCTCCGTGGCCCAGGGACAAAAGACCTGGAAGGGGAAATTCAAAAAAGGCGTGAAAGACTTCTTCGCAGTTTGATCTTTTCACCCTGGTTTTCCCTGCAGAGGGTGGCAAACCCAATTCTCCATTCAAGGAACGAAAGATTCACTGGAAAAGCCAGAGCCAAAAAAAATAGATCATGAAACTTACAGGCGCTCAGATCCTGATCAGATGTCTTGAAAAAGAAGGTGTGGAGCATATTTTTGGGCTTCCGGGTGGGGTTATTCTGCCTACCTACGATGTTCTCTATGACTCCAAGATCAAATTGATCCTGACCAAGCACGAGCAAGGCGCGACGCATATGGCGGACGGGTACGCTCGTGCGACCGGACGTCCCGGCGTTTGTTTGGTGACCTCCGGGCCCGCGGCCACGAACACCGTGACCGGTCTCGCAACCGCTTACATGGATTCCGTGCCTTTGGTCTGCATCACCGGGCAGGTGACTACGAACGCGATCGGGAGCGATGCGTTCCAAGAAGTGGACATCGTCGGGATCACGCGCCCAGTTACGAAACACAATTTCTTGATCAAGGATGTCCGGGACATTGCGCGTATTGTACGCGAAGCATTCTACATCGCCACGACCGGAAAGCCCGGTCCGGTGCTGATCGATTTCCCTGTGGATATCAGTCGGGCCAAAACAGAGTTTGTGTGGCCCAAGGATGTTTTTATCCGGAGCTATCAGCCTCAGGTGGAATGCCCGGGGGTGGACGAGCAGCTCCAAAAGGCTGCCGAGCTAATCCGTGCGAGCAAGCGGCCTGTGCTGTATGTGGGCGGCGGGGCGATCATTTCCGGAGCCGGAAAAGAGATCCGCGATTTTGTGGAAAAGACGGGGATCCCCATTACGACGACGATCCTGGGGCTTGGGATCTTTCCGGAGACGCACGAGTCATCGCTTAGGATGCTCGGGATGCATGGCACTCATTTCGCGAATTATGCGGTACAGAATTCCGATGTCCTGATCGGGGTCGGCGCGCGTTTTGACGATCGTGTGACCGGCAATGTGGCG
>CAZPCF010000313.1:0-2089 GCA_964585045.1 uncultured bacterium | reverse complement strand
CCCTGCGGTATCTTGGCCAGGGCCTGATCGAGGATCTTCAGGCTCTCGCGCATCTCAAGGACACGGACATAAAAACGGTCGTACACATCTCCCTTTTGTCCGAGCGGGATCTTGAAATCAAAACGGTCATAAATACTGTAACGGTCCACTTTACGGATGTCGTAATTGACCCCCGAGGCCCGGAGCACGGGGCCGGTAATGCCGGCGTTCGTCGCCGTTTCCGCGGAAAGAACACCGATATTCTGGCAGCGCATGCAGAGGATCTCATTTTTTGTGAGCAGCGCCTCGAATTCCGCGAGGAATGCCGGGAATCTCGCGACGATCTTTTGGATGGCGGCAAGGTTCGCATCCGTGAGGTCGCGCCTCACACCGCCGAAACGGAAATAATTGTTCATCAGGCGCGAACCCGTGACCTCTTCGAAAACATCGAGGATCCTTTCCCGTTCGCGAAAGGCATAGAGGAGTGGCGTGAAAAAAGCGCCAAGATCGTTGAGCATAAATCCGATGACCGCGATGTGATTTACGATACGCGCGAGCTCGGCCATGATGACACGGATATATTCCGCCCGCTCGGGGACTTCAAGCCCCGCGAGTTTCTCGATCGTGAGCGCATAACCGAAATTATTTGCCAACGCGTTCACATAATCCATTCGGTCCGTGTAGGGCATGATCGCCGCGTAGGGGAGGTTCTCCGCGATCTGTTCGTGGTTGCGGTGCAGGTACCCGAAGACGGGCTTTAGCCCGCAGATCTTTTCGCCCTCGAGCTGGACCGTCATGCGGAAAACACCGTGCGTGGACGGATGCTGGGGCCCGAAATTGATCTCGAGTATGTCCGCACCGTCGATTTTCTTTGCCTCGAATGTAGTTGTCATAACTTTATTAAGGATCCCATCATCTTATCGGGCGCAACGTTCTAAGCGCAACGCGCAACGAACTGGCTTGGGGCCTTAGCGTTGTGCGTTGCCCGTTGAGCATTGCGCTAATTCCTAGGTTTTTCCGGCTTCTGAGTGACAGCGCGCTGGCCAGCGGCCTGGAGCGCTTTCGCTTTTTCCTTCATCTCGCCGGGGATCTCGACCCCGCGGGCTTCAAGCCACGCGATATCCGCGGCTTCCAGGACCTCGGCGTCTTCTTGCTCGTAATCCTTACGCAGGGGGTGACCTTGAAACTCTTCCCACATGAAAAGGCGTCGCGGGTCAGGATGTCCTTTATAAACAATACCGAACGTATCATAGGCCTCGCGTTCCTGGAGCCCCGCACTCCGGTAAACGGGCACAAGCGAAGGGACCTTCGGATTGTTTTTTGGAGCGCGCACACGAAGCACGACAGGCCCCTGCTTTTTGGCCATCGAATAAAGATGATAGACCGATTCCAGATAGTTCAGATAATCCGCGCCCGTCACGGAGGACAGATAATCCAGAAGGAATAGAGGGCTTTCCTTGAGGAACGAAGCAACTTGGGGTAGGTCTTCCGGGTTCTCGACCAAAAGAGAATCCCTGACAAGGCGCAACTTCACGTCCGGTAATCTTGTTTCGAGCTCTTTTTTTATTTCTTCATGTTGCATCGTCATACCTTTTCGACCTTTTACACTTACGCAGTGTGCATACACACTGCGTAAGTGTGGAATGGGTTCATGAGGAAGCGCCTGGCGGTGCTGTGGGCTTGACGGCCGCTACGAGTTCCAAGTCCGGAGCTTTCTGTTTTTTTCCGACGAGGATCGTTTGTCCGTAATGCTCCCGGCGAGGATTTCTTTTGGACGGTTGCCAGATCTCAGGATTGAATTTTGGGATGAGACCGTTCGGGCCGAACTCCGGGATCGGGAACTCCCGCTTCAGGCCTTTTTGGTACCACTCCGCTTTCTGGATCTCCTGCGAGTCGATCTTTTTTTGAAGTGCCATAAGGCCATGAAGCAAGGCTTCGGGCCGGGGAGGACACCCGGGAAGATGGACATCGACCGGGATGTAGCGGTCGATTCCCCGGAGGACATTATAACCGTCGATAAAAGGACCGCCCGAGATCGCGCAGGCGCCCATCGTGAGGACGTATTTCGGCTCAGGCATCTGATTGAAGAGGCGGACGACCTGGGGAGCCA
>CAZPCF010000312.1:0-2098 GCA_964585045.1 uncultured bacterium | reverse complement strand
CCATCACCTGTGACGGGACCCTGGTGGTCGATTATGAAAAAAATATCGCGCATTTTAAAGATAATGTTGTGGCTCAGGATTCTCGCGGGAAGCTCACGGCCGATACGATGGACGTTTATTACAACCGCGTGAGCCGGCGCGTTTCAAAAATTATATCCGCGGGTGATGTGGTGATCGAGAATCCCGACGGGAACAAAACCTATTCGGATAGCGTGATCTATCTGGCGGACGAAGGACGGATCATTTTGGGCGGGGATACGGAAGCTCTTTATTTCAGCGGGGATGCCCCTGCCGCTCTTGGGAAGGGAGTTGTCTGATCATGAACTTGCTTGAGACAAGACAGCTGACAAAAAGCTATAAAGGCCGCACGGTCGTCAACGGTGTGAATATCCAGATCTCGCGCGGTGAGATCGTAGGGCTCCTGGGCCCGAACGGTGCTGGAAAGACCACGTCATTCTACATGGTGGTCGGGATCATCCGTCCGGAATCCGGACAGATCTTCTTTCGGGGCGAGGAGATCACGAATCTCCCGATGTTCGAACGGGCGCGGCTCGGGATCGGATATCTTTCTCAGGAACCTTCGATTTTCCGCAAGCTGACCGTGGAAGAAAATATTATGGCGATCTTGGAAACTCTGGAGATCCCTCAGGAAGAACGTGACCGGCGCCTCAAACGGCTCCTGAATGATCTCGATATCACCTATCTCGCGAAGAACAAGGCCTACACGCTTTCTGGTGGCGAACGGCGGCGTCTTGAGATCACGCGTGCGCTTGTGACGAATCCGTCACTTATCCTTTTGGATGAACCCTTCAGCGGCGTGGACCCCATCGCGGTTTTTGAGGTGCAGAAGATCCTTCAGCGGCTCAAGGCTCAGGGCCTTAGCATTTTGTTGACGGATCATAGTGTTCGCGAAACGCTTTCCATCACCGATCGTTCTTATCTTCTTTTCGAGGGCAAGGTCGAGGTCTCCGGAACCTCGGAGTTTCTTGCCTCCGATCCCAAGGCCAGAGAGATCTATCTTGGAGAGAGGTTCACTCTAGCGTAATTCGACATCCGCGTTTTACAGCAATCCGTTAAAGACCCTCAAGGAGGAAGTGACAGTGGACATCCGTTTTTCAGGACAGAATCTTAAGATCACCGCAGGGATGAAGGAGCATTTGGAGGAGCGTCTCCCAAAATTCGAGAAGTATGCGCCCCGGATCGTGGAAGCTCACGTGTTCCTTAAAAAAGAGAAATATATCTTTAAAGCCGAGATCACGCTTGCGGCCAAGGATTTCCATGCCTTTGGGATGGGCGAAGCCAAAGAAAATATCTTTGCGGCAATGGACGAGGCGTATGAGCGTGTCGAGAAACAGTTGAAAAAATTCCGCTCGAAGTCCAAAGGTCATCATAATAAAAGCGCCAAGGTTTCGGCGAAGATCGCCCGGGCGCTTGGAATGATCGAAACCGAAAGCATTCTACCCGAAGATCATCCGAAGATTGTTCGCTCCTCGGCGTTCGCGCCCAAGCCGATGTCGGCCGAAGAAGCCAGCCTTCAGCTGGAGATCTCTCCGGAGACCTTTCTTGTTTTTATGAACCAGGATACCAACAGTGTGAATGTGATCCACAAGCGCAAGGACGGGAATCACGGGCTTATCGAGCCGGGGTTCTAGTCCCAACCCCAATCAATCGGAGCAAAGCGGAGATTGGGGCAATCCTTGTCAACCATTTAAGAAAAGAATGCAAGACAAGGATAGTCCCAATGCTTATCAATTAAAGCGAAGCGGCAATTGATTCTCTTTAATTTTAGAAACAAAGGTAGTCAGTGTCGTCCAAGTCGCCATTAGTTAAAAGAAAAAAAGACCTGGGCGGAAATTGGGACAAACCTGACTGCCGTTCATCAAAAAAATGAAAGTCAGGATAGTTCCATAACCTTTTTCAATCCGGAGGAATACATCCATGAAGATCACCGATTTTCTCAACGTCAAGGGTATCAAGGTCGATCTGGAAGCGACCGACAAAGAAAGTATTTTGAAGGAAATGGTCGATCTTCTGGCCGAGGTCAAAGACGTGGGGGATAAAAAAAACATCCTGCGCGCTTTGATCGAGCGTGAGAATT
>CAZPCF010000311.1:0-2106 GCA_964585045.1 uncultured bacterium | reverse complement strand
GACGGTTGCGACCGTAGAGCGAGGATTATGCGTGACCGAGCGTTGCTCGATCGCGATCGCCGGAGAAAGTCCGGAGATATGGTCCACGTCCGGTTTCTTGAGCTTTTCGAGGAATTGCTTGGCGTAAGAGGAAAGGCTCTCGAGATAGCGGCGCTGGCCTTCAGCATAGATCGTATCGAACGCGAGCGAGGATTTTCCGGAACCGGAAAGACCGGTAATGACCGAGACCTTATTGCGAGGGATCTTGAGCGTCAGATTCTTAAGGTTGTGTTCCCGTGCCCCACGAACCTCAATGAATTCGTCCATGCACGCAGCCCCTAAGGCCAAACCGTTCAAGTCCCAACGCGGACAGAGGCGAAAGCTTTTTTGAGCGTGGCGATCGCGGCAAGAATAGCCAGATAACTTGTCTTGGGGTTCCCGGGCGCAGGCTTGTTCTGCGTGATGGTCGTGAACGTCCCGAAATCCCCTTCCACCAGGACTTCGTGGCGGTTGCCTTTGTAGGAGCGCGAGGTCCAGATCTCCACTTGTGTGCGTTCGGGACCGATCCCTGCGAGGCTCAGAACGGCGGCAACATTAATGTTCTGGGGGAAATGTTCGGTAGCCTCGGCGGCTGTTCCGGAAAAGATCCGCCGTTCTTCGGAATCCGTTTTCAGTACCGGGAACTTTTTTTCAAGAAAATAAGCCGCGCCCATGAGCGCCTCGGGCGGCTTACGCGTGGTCAACCGGACCCTTCGAATCTGCCCGCAGCTCGCGGCCAATACTCCGTCCACACCCGTGATCGCACCGGAAGGACAAAAGATGCGCGCCCGGTTTTTCTTCAAAAGCTCCGCGATCTGCGGATGGAGCAATCCTCCCACGCTCATGATAAGGACTTTTTTGTTCCACTTACAGGCAAGCCGGATGACCTGCGCCGCGACCTTCGGTGAAGCGGCTTCGATGATCAGATCCGAACGGCGGACTAGCTGGGTCAATGGAACAAGACGGGCATGGAACCGGAATTTTTTCTGGAGCAGGGCCGCTTTTTCCTTGTGCTTTTCACAGAGGAATTTGAGCTGTGCAAAAGCTTTCAAGTCTTTCACAACCGCGTGGGCGAGCGCCGTCCCGATCGTCCCGCCTCCGATGATCCCGACCTTGATCCTTTTTTTCATTTTCGCTTCTTCACGATGCGGTTCCTGGAATCAACATAAACGACTTTGGGCTTGTGCTTTTTGGCTTCCGAGACCGTCAGCACCACGAAGGCCAGGATGATGACCATATCGCCCACTCTTCCGTGCTTGGCCGCGCCGCCGTTCAGGCAGATCACTCCGGACCCCGAAGGACCCGGAATGGCATAGCTTTCAATGCGGGAACCATTGTTGAGATTCGCGATCAGGACTTTCTCATGAGGAAGAATATCTGCTGCATCCATAAGCTTTTTGTCAATCGTGATGCTGCCGGGGTAATCGATGCACGCCTCGGTCACGGTCACACGGTGGATCTTTCCGCCCAACATTTGTTTTTGCATAGATTCCTCTGTTTTAAGTGATAAGCGGTAAGTGACAAGTTCCGGTCATGGGGATCGATCCTCTTTACCCCTTAACACTTACCACTTACCGCTGGTCGGGATTATAACATTATCGATCAGCCTTGTCTTGCCAACAAAGCAGGCCGTCAATACAGCCATGTTCTTCCGATATTTTCTGACGGGTGCAAGCGTGCCGGGATCCACGATCTCAAGATATTGCACTCGATCCACGTTTTTTTTCAATTTTTGGGTCGCCTGCATCTTTATGCTTGCGACAGTTCCCCTCTTCTTCAGAAGATCTTTTTTGGTTTCAAAAAGCACGCCTGGGATCGCAAGGGCTTGATCCCGTTCCTCAGAACTGAGAAAACGGTTCCGGGAACTCATGGCGAGCCCGTCCTTTTCCCGTACTGTCGGCATCACGCGGACCTGGGCCTTCACGTTCAGATCACGCACGAGTTGGCTGATAACGGTCGCTTGCTGAAAATCCTTGGCGCCGAGATAAAGCCTGCAGGATCCCGTAATGTTAAGGAGCTTTGCCATTACAGTTGCTACGCCGCGGAAATGCCCGGGCCGGAATTTCCCGCAAAGAACATTCGCAAGCC
>CAZPCF010000310.1:0-2110 GCA_964585045.1 uncultured bacterium | reverse complement strand
TTTCATCCGCATCCCTTGGAACCCCTCGAGTCCCATCCACGCCTCACCACAAGCCTTAAAAAATGCTTCCTTGGCCGTAAAAAGCTCGGCAAATTCTTGGAGAGAAAGACGTTTAAAGGAGCGACGTTCTGCAGGATTCAGGAAACGTTCGCGGACATAATCTCCGTGGCGGGAAAGGAACTGCCTCACACGATTGCAGGATACCAAGTCCACACCCACACCGCGCAGCGTGGCCACTTTTTGCTTTACGAGCAACATCGATCGTCGCAGGAACTCTTGCCCAAGCGGTCGGTAAGATAACAAAGAAGCATCTTCACAGTAAAACAATCCGCCAACTTCGTGATCTGCGGGTCTTTGGCGAATTCTTCGAGTTCGAGATAGGGAAGCTTCGTACGAAGTTCCACGAGCCCCTCCGCCGTAACCACGCCTTCCTTTACAAAACGCTCATCGTTCAGAAGGTTGCTCGGAAAAAGATCCCCGGCCGGGATCTTGAGATCAAAAGCTTTTTCAAGGCGAAAAACGATATCGATGAAATCGATGGACTCTGCGCCAAGATCCCGCTTCAGAGAAGCTTCCGGCGTAATATCCGACTCCTCCACCCCTAGTGCACCGGCAAGTGTTTGCTGAACTTTCGTAAAGAGCTCTTTCTCCATGATCATTCTATCATCCTTCCTAAGTTGTCTATGACAATGCTGATGATTGCGGGTTCTTGACTCTGGCCAGTGTCAGTTTGGCCGATACGGCGACTTCGCCGTGATAAAACAGCTTTGCGTCCCAGGTCGTCTCTTCGCCCTCGCCTTGCGTGAGCATGAGACGGCTTTCCCATTCGTCGCCGGGCCTAAGATATTTTGAGAACCGTGTCGCACGGATCTGTTTCAAAAAATAATGTTGCCCTTCACCGCTCGGAAGCGATGCTAAATACCGCTCCGCGGTCTGCTTAAGCATCTCAAGCGCCAACACCCCCGGCAACACCGGAAATCCCGGGAAATGGTCCTTAAAGAATTCGGAATCCTCCGGAATGCGGCCAAAGGCCGTAATGCCCTCGCCCTCTTTCATCCAAAGGATCTTTTCGATCGCAAGCTGTGTCATGATCTAATATTCCTGGGAAACGGCCAACGTGGAACGGGAAACGATTTTGTTTTGCGTTCGGCGTTCCCCGTTACCCATTACACGTCTTTTCTAAAACGTAAACCCCGTTCAAGATTCGAAATCCTGAAAGCCAAGTATAGAAACCTTTAAAAGAACTGACCTCGAAACCGGCGACCTTGAAAAATTCCCGCCACTCGCCGTCTTTCCGGAACTGGTGCGGATGTTCCGTGAATTCCATGTTCAAAAGCCGGTCGCGGCAGATGGTCCAGAACCGGCCGGCCGTGTGATGGTAAAGATCCTCCACAACCACGACCTTCTGACGCGTGACGCGCCGCACTTCCCTGAAGAGCGCTTCCGGGTCCGGCACATGATGAATCATAGTCACAAGGATCGTCACATCAAAACTTTGGTCCGGAAACGGTATCCTAGAGCCATCATACAACACCACCGGCGTCTTCTGGTAGCCAGGGTTTACGACATCCAGGACCAGGTGCTCATGTCCCCTCTTTTTGAGGGGCTCGGCATAAAAACCCCAACCGCCGCCCAGATCCAGGATACGGCTCCCCCGCGAGATCTGATTTTCAAAAAGCTGAACGATCTTCTCTGCCCGGGCTTCGAGGGCACCATGAGCGAAGTGCCCGACAATCCCGTCCAGTAAACGGCGCTGAAGAACCTGCGGGCTATTTTTAATGGTATCCACGATCCCGTTCGTTATGATTTTTGAGCGGGAAATTATAGCATAGGGCTTATTCTTGCCCCAAGAAACTTTTTTGAATTCTTTTTTTTACCGGACACAACATCCCCTATGCCTCAGAGCAGCGAAACGTGTTCTTACTCCCAAAATAGATTGATTTTATAAAAGAATGCCGCTATCTTATCGACCATGACGAATTCTTTGAAAGATAAAGTCGCCCTTATCACCGGAGCCTCTCGCGGAATTGGACGGGCCATCGCCCTTCGCCTAGCCGACGATGGCGTCCATGTTGCGGTGAATTATCTCCAGGATGAGGCAGCCGCCAAG
>CAZPCF010000309.1:0-2127 GCA_964585045.1 uncultured bacterium | reverse complement strand
GCGTGGCCACAAGGCCCCCAAGACTGTGCCCGTAAAGGATGAACTTTGGGGGGATCGAATGCTTTTTTCGGAGATGCTCAACGAAGGCCGTTACATCCCCGATATAATCGTCGAAGGAGCCGATATCACCGCGCGCGCCATCCGAACGCCCCATCCCGCGGAAGTCCATCACTGCGAACTGCGCGGAAAAACGCCCCGCCCCAATTTGTTTCTTTCCAGTGATGGCGAGGCTCGCCTGATCTTCAAGGCGGCCCATCTTACACGGAAACTTTTCATAACGGCCGGAGTGCTCGCCGTAACCATGAAGCATGATCACGGTATGCCGCGCCCCGGGCGCCGGATAAAAACGGTAAAAGATCTTCGTACCATCCCGGCTTTCGAAATGATCCTGGATCCACCCCGTTAGAGTCTTAACCATTTCCGGTTTTTGATTGGGTCCGGAATTATTGGATGACATCGGTATGATTATCTCGTTTTAATTTTTCTTGAGACTCTAACGGGGTCCACCCTGGCACCGCGAGGGGTGCAGGGTCACCCTGAATCCCACGCGATTCAGGGTACCCCCCGTGATACTTAGCCATTCCAGGTTTTTGATTGGCGCCAGAATTATTGGGCAAAATCGGCATGATTGTCTCTTTTAAATTTTTCTTGAAACCCTAACGGGGTCCCGGGGACGAAGCTTTTTGCTTCCCCCATTCGTGGTCGGTCTTGCGATAAAGCTCATCGATCGCCTTTTGATGCTCCTTCATCACAACGCGGCGCCGGATCTTCAAGGTCGGAGTCATTTCTCCGGCCAGCAGGGTGAATTCATGCGGCAGGAGAATAAAAGCTCTCACCGTCTCAAAGCCCGCCAGACCTTCCATCCGTTTTTCAAGCCGTTCACGGACCCAGGCCTGAACTCCCGGATGTTCCAAAAGCTTCTCATAGGCGAGGTCACTGATGCGGTGTTGCTCGGCATAACGGAAGACCTCCTGCTTACTAGGGACCAGCAGGGCGCAGAGGTAGGGCCGTTTGTCCCCCAACACAATGGCCTGGGAAAAAAGATTGTCTTCAAGGATACGGCTTTCGATGTTTTGCGGCGAAACATTTTTCCCGCCCGCAGTCACAATGATATCTTTCTTGCGGTCCGTGATATGAAGGAATCCCTCATCATCAAAGTGGCCGATATCCCCCGTGTGAAACCAGCCGCCTTTAATGCAATCGGCCGTTGCGTGAGGACTATTGTAGTAACCTTTCATCACACATGGCCCCTGGGTCAGGATCTCGCCGTCTTCTGCGATCTTAACGCGGATCCCCGGAATGGGTTTCCCCACGGTTCCGAACCTGAAATCGTCAAGGGCATTGACGGCGATCACGGGTGATGTCTCTGTCAGGCCGTAGCCTTCCAGGATCATGAGATCCGCGGCGTAGAAGAACCGCGCCAGGTCTTTGGAAAGCGGCGCGCCGCCGGAAATAAAAAAACGGATCCTGCCGCCCATGGCCTGTTTGATCTTGTTAAAGACGAGTCTTTTGGCGATCTGGTTATAAAAACCAAGCCAGAGCGGGACCGGATGCTCGCGTATCTTCATTTGTGCAGTCCTCGTCCCGATACGGACGGCCCAGTTGAAAAGCCGCTGCTTCCAGGCGGGGGCTTTTTGGACCTCCTCCAGGATCCGCGCATAGGTTTTCTCATAGAACCTCGGCACCGCAACCACAATGGTCGGCCTCACTTTCCGGATATCTTCCGCAACGGTCATGAAACTTTCGGCATACGCGATCGAGACCCCGTATGCGGCTTGATAATAATAGCCTCCCAAGCGTTCGAAGACATGGCTGAGCGGAAGGAACGAAAGGACGGAATCCCGGTCATCGATCTGGATGCGTTGGAAGGAGCCCTGATAATTGACGATGAAATTCCGATGCGTCAGCATCACGCCCTTGGGCGCTCCGGTCGTCCCGGAAGTGTAAATGATAGTCGCGAGATCGTCCGGTCCGACACCCTTCACGCATTGCTCGTAGAGATCGCCGTGAGCCAGATCATGGCAGCGCCCAATCTCCCGGAACGTTCCCAGGGTCGGAACATCCGTGAGCCCTCCCGGATTAAAAAGGATGATGCCGGCCGGGAGGAATTTCGATCTGAATCCCTCG
>CAZPCF010000308.1:0-2132 GCA_964585045.1 uncultured bacterium | reverse complement strand
TGGATGTTGAAAATGCTTTCGATGATGTCGTTGGAGAGGAGCATGATCTCCTATATGCATGCTGGCTTTCACTTACCGTTTACCAACAGAATGTGCTTCGCGCAGTAGCCGCAGGAGAAAAAGGACTGACCACCCGGGAAACCCTCTCCAAGTTTACGTTGGGATCCAGTGGAACCGTCATCAATACAGTCAATAGTCTGATAAGGGCCGGGCATATCATTCGTGAAGATGCTTACACACGCAAAAAAGTGGCAACCCCCACCGGATATGACTTTGACAGCCCGTTCTTTAAGTCCTGGGTAATTAATCATACTTTGCAGGACATGGGCATAACTCAGGTCAGTAAATCATAATAATTTTCCAGAGTCGAAATGGCTCCCCGAACTGGACAACTGCAAGAACCTCTCTGATTCATTCCAATACAAATCTAAGTTCTTGAAAACAAAGCTTTATTCGAAGGCCAAAAAGAAAAGCCCTCCTGGTCCGCAACCCATTCAGAGCGCCGAAAAGTTCCAAAATCAAATAGAAGCCGGATCGGTTAACAAGGCCGAGCTGGCCCGTCGAAATGGCATGAGCCGGGCTCGTGTCACGCAGATCATGAACCTCCTCAATCTCGAATCCAGGATAAAAGAGGAAATCTTATTGAAATCATCCCGGATGGAATATTTACCATTTGGCATAAGGGGCTGGAAAAGGGCCTGCTTTTCTTCTTGGAGGTGGACATGGGCACTGAACCCGTGGCCAGCCTGGACAGAAACCCTAAAGATATTCATCAATGATTTTTTTCGCCTACAGGTGTTTTTAACTCATTTTCCTGTAAGGTAACGGTTTTTCCTGGTTGTTCGAATGGGTGCTGAACTTTTTCGGAGAAAGAATTGGCTACCAGATAAGAAATAGGCTATTATTAGGCTATTTCCTAAAGGGAGCACCTTATTTTGTTGTCTTTAGACCCCAAAAAACTGGCTGAAATATCGATCCCGGTGGGTACGGGCTGGCTTCTCGGCGCTTGCATGGAGGCGCGCGGGAAGCAGGACCTTTGGATGCGGCAGAAACCGGGGGTTCTCGATGTGTTACGTGAACAAGCGATTATCCAGAGTGTGGAATCCTCGAACCGGATTGAAGGCGTGACGATTCCTGCCGACCGTCTCCGTCCGGTGGTTTTGGGAAAGTCCAAGCCCCGGGATCGTTCGGAAGAGGAACTCGCAGGATACCGGCAGGCTCTGGATTGGATTTTTTCGAGAAAGCGCCAGGTGTCCGTCATACCGAAGGTCATCCAACGGCTTCACGCCTTTGCGCAGGGTGGTTTTTCGGGCGATGCGGGTGAATGGAAAACGCGGGACAATGAAATTATCGAGATTCTCCCCAACGGCGAACGGAAAATCAGATTTGTTCCCTCTTCCGCCAAGGACACCCCGAAAATCGTGGATGCGCTTTGCCGAAATTATCGGGAAGCCTGTGACGACCAACGCGTGCCACCGCTTTTGATTATCGCCACTTTTGTTTTTGATCTCTTGTGCATCCACCCTTTTCGGGACGGGAACGGACGCGTTTCACGGCTGGCTACAACGCTTTTGCTCCAGTCACACGGTTTCCAGGTGACGCGGTACGTCAGCTTGGAACGGTTGGTGGAACAAAGCAAGGAGGAATACTACAGTGTCTTGGCCGAGTGTTCGCAGGGATGGCATGAAGGAAAGAACGTAGTTGTGCCTTGGTGGAACTACTTTCTGAGTGTGTTGCGCCTTGCCTATAAGGAGTTCGAACGACAGGTGGAATCGACGGAGGCCCGTCCAGCCAAGAGCGCCATGGTAAAACAGACCGTTCTCGCGCAAGTGGAACATTTCACATTGGGAGACCTTGCGGCTCAACTGCCGTCAGCCAGCACGCAGTTAATCAAGAAAATCCTCGCGGAGCTGAAAAAACAAGGCAAGATTCGGCTTGTCGGCAGGGGACGAGGCGCTCGCTGGGAGATCATTCCCTGAAAGGCAAGACAAGATTGGGAAAGGGCTACTGATTCAAATAAAAAAATGAATACTATATATTGCAGAATAATATCATTACAAATTTATCTACTTATTCAGTAAGGCACGAAGCAATCCAATCCAAAATTATAAGTCATTGCAAGGTACGATATG
>CAZPCF010000307.1:0-2179 GCA_964585045.1 uncultured bacterium | reverse complement strand
TCCTGGCCCAGCAAAAGGACCTCGACGACGCGCGGAATTCTCTCATGGAAGCCATTCGCAAGATCAATCAAACCACCAAACAACTTTTTGAGGACACATTCAAGCAGGTGCAGGAAACCTTCAAACAATATTATCAGATCCTCTTCCGCGGCGGTGACGCGCGCATCTTCCTGATCGACGAGGCGCACCCCCTGGAATCGGGGATCGATATCGTCGTGCGCCCCCCGGGAAAAAAGCAACAGAACATGTCCCTTCTTTCTGGCGGAGAAAAAGCCCTGACCGCCGTGGCGCTTCTTTTTGCGCTCTTCAAGATCAAACCGTCGCCTTTCTGTCTTTTGGACGAGATCGATGCGCCGCTCGACGAGGCCAATATTGACCGTTTCCTGGCGGTCTTGAACACGTTCATTGACCAATCCCAATTCATCATCATCACTCACAACCGCAAGACCATCGCCATGGGGAATTCTCTCTACGGCGTCACCATGGAAGAGCCCGGCATTTCAAAGATCGTCTCCGTCAAGGTGCGCTCCGGCGAAGAATCCCTTCCGGGTGAGGATCTTCACCCGAAAGTCGCCGCCGAGGTCGCGGCGGATGCCTCGACCGCCGAAACTACGGATACCGTCAGCGCTTGAGCATTCCGAACTACCTGACCCTTCTCAGGATCCTCCTCACACCGGTCTTTTTTATCACGCTTGTTTCCTACACCCCAGAAAAAGAAGGGCTCCGCCTCGCGGCGCTGGCGATCTTCGTGATCGCCGCCTTGACTGACGCACTCGACGGGCTTCTGGCGCGGTACCTGAAGCAACGGACCGCGTTGGGACAAATGCTGGATCCTCTCGCGGACAAGATACTCCTCGTGAGCGCCTACATTGGCCTTCTTTTTGTGACCACGCTTCATTTTCGGCCGCCGCTTTGGATCACCATCACGATCATCTTCCGTGATCTGATCCTTCTCTTTGGTTTTTTCACCCTGCACTTCGCCGCCGTCAAGATCGAAGTCCAGCCAAATGTCTGGGGAAAGCTCACGACGGTCTCCCAAATGCTCCTTCTATGTTTTGTCCTGCTTGAATGGCCAGTCGCGATACCCTTGGCTTTTCTCACGGTAACCTTCACGATCGTCTCGGGGATCATCTACATCACGCGGGGGCTAAAGTTCATCCAATGAGCAGCCTTTTTTTGTCCGCTCTTTTTATTTTCGCGGCTTACCTCTTAGGCTCTATCCCGTTCGGTCTCATCGCCGGATTCAAGGCAAAAGGACTCGATATCCGGGAGCATGGCAGCAAGAATACCGGCGCGACCAATGTTTTCCGCGTGGTGGGAAAAAAGTGGGGGATCCTGGTCCTTCTTCTGGACGTCACCAAAGGTTATGTCGCCTGTATTCTTCCGGCGTTTCTCGGCCAAAGTCTTTTACTCCCGTTCCAGCTGCTTCTGGGTGTCAGCGCCATCCTGGGGCATAGCTTTCCGGTCTGGCTCAAATTTAAGGGAGGAAAGGGCGTGGCAACCTCGCTGGGGGTGTTCCTGGCTATCGCCTGGGTCCCGACGCTTATCACATTCGGCATTTGGATCCTCTGCTTCGCGATCACCCACATCATCTCGATCTCTTCGCTTGCGGCCGCAGTGGTTTTTCCGATCATGATCACCTGGCTCTATGCGGGAACCTCCGGGATCAAATTCCTCCTGCCGATCAGCCTCATTTTGGCCGTTTTTATCTTCTATACCCACCGCGCCAACATCCAGCGCCTCCGCCAAGGGACCGAAAAGAAGCTTTTTTGAGTGATCTCTTGACAATTAACTAAAATCATATATTATTTCTATAAAAGTAATATTCTATAGAGTCGCCCTTTCCTGAATTGTCTTTACAGAAGGAGGGTTGGCCGATAGAATTTTAAAACTCACGTCTTTCTATCCTTGTCTTTTATACTTTTCCTGGATGGTTGACAAGGATGGCCCCAATTTCCATCCTGTGGAAATTGATAAGAATTGGGACTAAAGGAGAAAAATTATGAGCGAACGAAAGAAAACCGAAAAGTCCATCGCAGCCGAATCCAAGAAATCCACGGACAAACAGAAAGCCCTCGAGCTCGCCCTGCAGCAGATCGAAAAACAGTTCGGCAAAGGCTCCATCATGAAACTCGGCGACCAACATCACGAAAATGTCGCCGCGCTCGCCACGGGAGCC
>CAZPCF010000306.1:0-2194 GCA_964585045.1 uncultured bacterium | reverse complement strand
ATTGCGACTTTTATGGTACGGGGTGGTTCGGCCTACGGTATTTGAAAGCCGAATCGGGTGTGCACCGGCTCGTGCGGATATCGCCCTTTGACGCCAACAAACGTCGCCATACTTCGTTCGCGTCCATGGATGTGATCGCGGAAGTGGATGATATTCCGGAGATCGTAATCAAGGACGAGGATATCCGGGTCGACGCTTTCCGGGCCGGAGGGGCGGGCGGGCAGCATGTGAACAAGACCTCGAGTGCGATCCGCATCACGCATCTTGCGACCGGGATTGTCACGCAGTGCCAGAATGAACGCTCTCAGACCCAGAACAAGCAAGTGGCGATGAAAGTCTTGAAGGCGCGCCTTTACGAAAGATTACGCCAGGAAAAGGAAGCGGCGCTTGCGACGCAATATGGACCCAAGAAAAAGATCGAATGGGGTTCTCAGATCCGGTCGTACGTTTTTCATCCTTATACGATGGTGAAGGACCACCGCACGGACTTCGAGACCTCGAACGGAGAAGCGGTGATGGACGGTAAGTTGGATGAATTCATTGAAGCTTATTTGAAACAGAATGTAACGAAAAACTGATAGCGTACGGAGTAAGGCGTACGGCGTACCGCGCAAAAAAACGCCGTACCCCGTACACCTTTCGAGGAAAAATGCTCAACTCAATTTTAAAAAGCATCTCCGGGATTTTCAAAAAGATCTTCGGGGTTTTAACAAAGATCTTTGGAACACAGAACACCCGCACGTTGAAACTGCTTTGGCCCATCGTGGCGCAAGTGAATGCGTTCGAGCCCCAGATTCAGAAGCTTACGGATGAGGAACTCCGCGCCAAGACCAATGAGTTCAGGAAGCGGCTCGCGGAGGGGGCAACGCTCGATGATATTCTCCCTGAAGCTTTTGCGGTGGTGCGCGAAGCGTCGAAACGGACGACCAAGATGCGTCATTTCGATGTCCAGATATTGGGCGGTATTGTACTCCACAAAGGAAAGATCGCCGAAATGTCCACCGGCGAAGGAAAGACGCTTGTCGCCACGCTCCCGGTCTATCTGAACGCACTTGAGGGTAAAGGCGTGCACCTCGTGACCGTGAACGATTACCTCGCTCGTCGCGACCGGAACTGGATGGGCCCCATTTATGAGTTTTTGGGTCTCACGGTGGGTGTGATCCAGCATGACATTCCGCAGGAAGAACGGCAGCAAGCCTATGCTTCGGATATCACATATGGTACGAACAACGAATTTGGTTTTGATTATTTGCGTGACAACATGGTCACAAGCATCGAAATGCGCGTCCAGCGGCCGCTTTATTACGCGATCGTAGACGAAGTGGATTCGATCTTGGTCGATGAGGCCCGTACGCCGCTCATTATCTCCGGTCCCGCGGAAGATTCGACGGATAAATATTATAAGGCCCAGCGCGCGGCACTTGCACTCAAGGGTCACCGGATCGTGAAAGAAGAGGTCGACCCCGATTGGAAGGCCAAACTCGAAGAGGTCAAGAAGACGGTAGATTACATTGCGGATGAGAAGGCCAAGACGATCCGCATGACCGAACAAGGGGAAACCAAGGCCGCAAAACTCATGGGCGTGAACAATATGCACGATTCGGACACGGTCGCGGAACGGCATCACATCATGACCGCTTTGCGCGCCAAGGAGTTTTTCGAGAAGGATGTGGACTACGTGATCAAAGATGACGAGATCCTGATCGTCGATGAATTCACGGGCCGGCTGATGCCAGGGCGCCGTTTTTCGGACGGGCTGCACCAGGCGCTTGAAGCCAAGGAAGGTGTGGAGATTCGCCGGGAGAATCAAACGCTCGCGACCGTTACATTTCAGAATTATTTCCGTATGTACAAAAAGCTTGGCGGTATGACTGGGACTGCCGCGACCGAGGCGGTCGAGTTCGACAAGATCTACAAGTTGGATGTGGTGGTCATGCCGCCGAATCGCCCGTGCGTTCGTATCGATTCACCCGATTGTATTTACCGGACTGAAAAAGAAAAATTTGACGCAGTGGTGCGCGAGGTCGCGGAAGAACATAAAAAAGGAAGACCGGTCTTGGTCGGGACGATCTCGATCGAAAAGTCCGAACGTCTGAGCCGCATGCTCCAGAAGATCAATCTTCCGCATGTCGTCTTAAACGCCAAGTATCATGAAAAAAAAGCCGAGATCGTAGCACAGGCCGGACAGCCGGCC
>CAZPCF010000305.1:0-2201 GCA_964585045.1 uncultured bacterium | reverse complement strand
AGAATCGACGGCTCGATCGAAAAAGTCCCCGTATTGGTCGCGATCGGTGTGACAGAGGATAACCACCGTACAGTGCTGGGGTTGCAGGCTGGAGACAAGGAATCAGCACCCAACTGGCGGGAGCTTTTCAAGGATCTGAAGAGACGAGGCCTTAATGGCAACGCTGTCACCCTGGGAATCATGGACGGTCTTCCGGGCCTTGAGCGCGTCTTCAAGGAGGAGTTCCCCAAGGCCAGGGTGCAACGATGCCAAGTGCATGTAGCTCGTAACGTCCTGGCCAAGATCCCCAGGAAACTGAAGAAGACAGTCGCAGATGAGGTCCGTTCCATTTTTTACGCCTCTTCGCGTAAAAAAGCGTTGGAGTTCTTTGAGGAGTTCAAGGCCAGATGGGAAAAGGAACTCCCATCGGCCGTCAAGTGTCTTGAGAACTCACTGGATTCTTGCCTGACGTACCTGCAATACCCCGAGGAGGAGTGGATCTGTCTTCGTACGACCAATGTCATTGAACGCGTCAACAAGGAGTTTAAACGTCGAACCAAGCCCATGGAGATCCTTGCAGGCGAAAGATCCTGCTATATGCTCCTGGCATTCGTCTGTTTGAAAATGGAACTCACTTGGAGATCAAAACCCATAGGAAAAGTGCCCCAAAACCTGCCTTTCCTCAAAAGACTGGCAGAAACCAATTTCACACAAAATAATTGACAGTACTGGTACTTTCGCGACCCAATTTACTAGATCAAGCTGGCAAAAATCGAAAAATTCAGCAAATGGCTCTAACCCCACGAGTGTCGGGGAAAATACATAGAATTAACGAGGGAACGGATCGAAATCTTGAGGGAACTGAAAAGCCATGTTTCTTGGTTAGATGCGCACCTGGCATACAGTTACAAAAGAACAATTGGCTAACAACGGGCTGGACAAGGATGTGCGAAAAAAACGCTCGCACACCTGTCAGCCCAAGCGATGTCCCCTCGTTCCTCGGGGACATCGCCCCGGATGAGGAGCGCGCCCAAATAAATACCGTGCAAGCCCGACGGTAGGGACATCCAACCGGATTGAGCAGACACGCTACGCGGCTCCTCATCCGGGGCGTTCGACCAGAGAAAAGGAGGACGATATGAGCTGGATAAGGAAGTTGTTCGGCCGCAGCTGCAAAACAGGTGGTTCGCGATCTCCCAAGATGAATTTCGATGTGATGTTCTTCGATGAGTTGATGAAAAACGCCAAGGAGGAGTTCTTGGACAGGGGAAGTTAGTTTACAAATATTTAGACATTTGCAAAAATTATAACTCTTTCATTTTGACAAGATTTTTCGGAATGTGAAGAATGAAGATCAGACTCTGAGGAAGTTTTTAGCTAAAAATAAAGTGGACAGGGACAAAAATTGAAGTGCGGGAGGATAAAAGATATGAATAAAAGTATTTTTGTAGTAATTCTATTCGCAATCGTGATTGCATTCTCATTTGGCCAATATAACATAGCAAAAGCAAATGATCAGAATGAATTGGTTTTAGAATTAAATACGAAAATGGGGCCTTTCCCTAGGATTATTTCTTACAGTAATCCTGGTCGAGGTAGCCAAGGATCCTTCTCTCTTATAAATAGCTTTGAAATAGAAAATTGTATTTTTGTTGTTAATACAACAGACTATGTCGAAGTACTAAACATAAAAGGGTTAATTTCGGGGAAAGAAAGAATCCCTTTAAATAAAATTGATGTAAATACAATAAAAATAGAAGAAATTCCAGGTGCTTTTTTATTTATAATGGAAACATTCGATAAAAATAGCGACATTGAATCTTATGTTATTACAAAAAGTAGTAATAACTTGTTGAATTCAAACAAAAAAAATGTGAAAAGTGAATTTAGTATTAGCTTTACTCGTGGTTTAGATGAACGCGAGAAAATAAACGTTATGCTTGCTACTCATTTAGATCGGGAACATATAAAAGCTTTCTCTAAATTGGATGTGCAGCAATTTAGAGAATATTTAATTGAAATGATCAGAATGTGTAAAGGAAATATTAATCAATAGGTATGATCACTCTTGTCCAAAAACGCTTTTGGACAATTTTTGAAAACTAATTCGAAGGAATAAACCACCGGCATGCCGGTGGTATGAACAATGGCTAGGGCGGGATTGGGGACTGAAAATATGAATCGGAAAATTTGTTGTAGATTCTTGATTTCATATTTTC
The DNA here is from genome assembly GCA_964585045.1 of uncultured bacterium. Taxonomy (GTDB): domain Bacteria; phylum Omnitrophota; class Omnitrophia; order Omnitrophales; family Aquincolibacteriaceae; genus Aquincolibacterium. Next base: position 3 of record CAZPCF010000305.1, on the reverse strand, counting down.
ATG
>CAZPCF010000304.1:0-2210 GCA_964585045.1 uncultured bacterium | reverse complement strand
TCGCGAAAGTCTCCGCGGGAGAATTAAAACCCCTTGAGGTCTGGCAAGCGGTCGCAGCTCTTTTGCAGCGCAAGGGCGAAGACTCCGGGACGGACATCTACGACCAAGCAAAAGAATTCATTCAGACGATCTGTCCGGAGAACCAGATCCTCAAAAATATTTTTGCCGATGTTCTCTACAAAGAAGGTGTATGGAATGTACTGGCCCTTCAATTTGAGGGCTACGGCGGAAAAGCCGATCTCAAGGGCGCATTGAAATTCAGCGGCCAGGGACCGGAGTACGGTTTTGATGGCGAATTCCACGGCTTGGATCTCGGGCTTTTTCTGGGTCGTCGGGACGCGGCTCAAAAAGTTCTCGAAGGAACGCTTGATCTTAAAGGCGCGATGGCGGGTACGGGGTGGGGACTGGAAGCCTGGAGTAAATCTTTGGCGGGGCAAGGTGAGTGGACGCTTATGAATGGCAAGTTCCTGACCTTTGATCTCAAAGACGCTCTTTCAACGATCGAGCATTTCAAGGATCTCGGGGAGATCAGGCCCAGCTTGAAGGATTTTGATTCGATGAATTTCATGTGGAAGATCTCGGATGGCAAAGCCACGACTGACAACCTGCTCGTCAAAAGCAAAGACTACGTGATTGACGGAGAAGGGACTCTCGGATTTGGGGGGCTTGCGAATTTCCGAATGGATGTATTCTTGTCCAGCGGGATCGCGATAAAGTTGTTACCGGACATGGTGTCTTCTTTCAAAAAGGATCCGCAAGCCCATCTGGGCCCCATTCCCATGCTGTTTTCCGGGTCGTTGCTTGCTCCTGAAGTGAAACCCGACCCGGCCCGGGCCGAAGAACTAACAGAAAAGATCCGCAAGGGGAAGGCAAAGGATTTTCTCTACGAACTCGTGACCGAGTAAGAATAAAAAAGGGGACAGGCTGCTTTATCCCATAAAGCAGCCTGTCCCCTTTATATTAAGCGCGGCGCCGGGGGCGTTGTTTTTCTTTTTTGAATTCTTTCCTCAATCGTATGATCAAAGCCCTCGCCGCCAGGACCTCTGACTCCCGTTTGATCTTGTGAAGAGCCGAGGCTTTTCGTTTTCCCCCGGCCGAGACCGTGGTTTTTACGCCTTTCTCGGAAAAGGCGTGCGTATACTCCGGAAGCTTTTGCCATTTCTTCAGCGTCATTTCCTGGAGCGTGCTTTTGGGGTTCGGGTCAAGCCGGAAAAGAAGTTTGGGATCAAAATATTGTTTGAAATGTTTCAGAACGAAGGTTTCGATCTTGCCGCGGCCCTGATCAAAATAGATCGCCGCGAAAAGCGCCTCGAGAGCGTCCGTGAGCAATTTGGCCTTGAGGAAGTCCTTGAAATTCTGTCGCAGGTTTCTGCTGATCAGGAGGACCTGATGGAGTTTCAGGGCTTGCGCGATGCGGCTCAGGATCTTTTGAGAGACGAGGATCGAACGGAGCTTCGAGAGCATACCTTCATCGGCCTCAGGGAATTTCTCGAACAATTTCTGGCAAATGACTTCGTTTAAAATGGAATCTCCGAGGAATTCCAACCGGTCAAAATCTTCGAGACCCTGAGTGATGCGGGCGTTCTCATTCCGGAAGGAGGGGTGCGTCAGCGCGGCACGGTAGGGTGTGAGGGATTTTACAGGGAATCCAAGGATCTTACGCAAAAAAGTCCTGGTATGAGGATCTTTGGGGAATATTCGCTTCGACATGTGCGTACCTTAGCCAAATTATTCCATAAAATCAATCACTATTTGGTGTTACGGCTATTAGGGGGCAAGGTGTACGGCGTACGGCGAGAAAGATTCCGCTTGGCGCCGTCCGCCTTACACCGTACGCATCTGTAACTTCTTAAATTGACAAAGGATAGAGCCATTTCTATAATATCGAATTCACTAGCCTGTAATGTCCTTAAAGAGGAAAAACACACTCAATACCGCATAATATTTAAATTTAGGGGTATGCGGGATAGTACTCTTAACCCCTAAAATCGAATGGAGAAACAGTGCAAATGTTGAATTGTGCGGTTCTTGGCGCCACGGGATATACCGGAGCCGAACTCACGAAGTTGCTTCTGGCCCATCCCCATGTTCGGGTCACCCTCTTGACTACCCGACAGGAAAAACCCATTGCCCTTCGTGAAGTCTTGCCTTCGGTCGCAAAAGACATCACTTTAGAGATCACGTCTTATTCGTTTGACGCGGTCAAGAAA
>CAZPCF010000303.1:0-2228 GCA_964585045.1 uncultured bacterium | reverse complement strand
ACAGGAAGATCTCCATATTGCCTGTACCCTTGAACTCTTCAAAGATGAGCTGGTCCATGCGGCTTCCGGTGTCGACTAAAATCGTCGCGAGGATCGTCAGCGACCCTCCGTGTTCGATCTTGCGGGCGGATCCAAAGATCCGCCGCGGCACTTCCATCGAACGCGCGTCCACGCCTCCGGAGAGTGTCCGGCCGCTGGAGCGCTGTTCCGCGTTGTGGACACGCGCCAAGCGGGTCAGAGAATCGACCAGGATCATCACGTTCGCGCCTGCCGCGACCTCGCGATACACCTGCTGCATGAGCTCCCGGGCCGTTTCGATATGGTGTTCGTAGGGCTGATCGGACGAAGACCACCGGACCTCGGCCGCCACATTGCGCCGGAAATCCGTGACCTCCTCGGGCCTTTCATCGATCAAAAGACAATAGACCTTCATTTCCGGACGGCTTTTCGCCACGGCATGGCAAAGATGTCTGAGAAATGTTGTTTTTCCAGATCCCGGCGGAGCCACGATCAGTCCGCGCTGTCCCATACCGATCGGTGTTATGAGGTCCATGACACGCATCGTAAGTTCCTGGGAACCGTCTTCAAGCCGGATACGCGGTGAAGGATCGACGGCGGTGCTGGCAAAAAATTTCTGCTCGCCTTCGGGCACCGTTCGGCGCGTTTCTTCATGCATCGACCGGTAAGAAGGACGGTGAGGATGTTGTCCCTGCCCCGAGGATCCCGGATGACGTTCCCCGCCCAAACCTTTCATTTCTTTTCCAGAATGGTGGTTTGGACGGCCCCAATCTCCGCTTCGCTGCGATTGATTGGTATTGGGACCGTGATGCCTTCGTGGTCCTCTCGGGGGCCGGTGGTGATGATCAAAGTTCCTCATGTTTGAAGTTTTCCCATTTTCCTTTCGAGGGAACTCCACTCTGCTTCGGCTTTTTCGACCTCGATCTGGCACTCTTTAAGGTGTGCGTTGCGCTCTTTGGAAAAATGGAGCGGGTTCTTTGCCATCTCCGCGAGGATCTTATCGCGTTCTTCGGTAAAATGCCGCGCGCGACCCTCGGCCTTTTCCATTTGCTTCCGGAGCTTCGTGACCTCAGCTTTGTGCCCGTTCTTCCCGGGAGCCTGCGCCTGAGTGCTTCTGCCTGACGTAATGGCCTTTTGAGGCGCGGGCGCGGGTTCCTCGTTTGTGTCTTCTTCTTCGCCTCGCGCGACCTGCTCCAGATGATAGACATAATCTTCATAGCTCCCGGGATAATGAAGGATACGGCCCTTCTTTACCTCAAGAATGCTGGAAGCCAGAAGATTCACGAAAGTACGGTCGTGGCTGATGAAAACCACGGTGCCGGCAAAAGTCTTGAGCGCAGCACCCAAAGCTTCCACCGTTTCGAAATCCAGATGGTTCGTGGGTTCGTCCAGGAGGAGGACATGACTCTTGGACAGAAGGATCCCCGCCAGAACGAGCCTCGCTCGCTCACCGCCGCTCAGGACTTTTACTTTCTTTTCGACATCATCCCCTTTAAAAAGAAAGCATCCGGCCATGTTCAACACATCCTGACGGTTCACACCGTCAGCGCTTTCGCGCAAAAGATAAGTATAAACATCATCTTCCGGGTCAAGCACCGAAAAAACTTGCTGGGCATAATAAGCCACTTTCAACCCGGTTCCCCAGCGGAAACTGCCTCCCTTGGGTGCAAGATCCCCCGCAAGCGTCCTGAGGAACGTCGTCTTCCCCTCCCCGTTATTGCCGAGTACCGCGACATGTTTCCCCCGGTCGATCTCGATCTGGATCCTCCGCGCAATATCTTTTTCCGGATAACCGATCACGAGATCCTCGCAGGTGACCGCAACCCCCGCTTTCGGTTCCACGGGCGGGATATGGATCTTGACCGTGCTCATAGGGTGCGCGATCTCGATCGTTTTGAGTTTTGCAAGTTGTTTCATTTTCGATTGTGCGCGCGTCGCCGTCGAGGCCTTGGCCTTGAACCGGTCGATAAAGGTTTGGAGTTGTTCACGTTTCTTGTCGAGACCGCGGTTATACGCCTGCTTCTGGGCAAGCTGTTCCTCCTTGAACTCGAAATACTCTTCGATGTCCCCGGGATAAAGGGCAAGCCCTCCGTTCTCGACTTCCAGGGTATGGTCGCAGGTCCGCTTCAGGAATTCCCGGTCGTGGGAGACAACGAGGCATCCCCCTTTAAAATTGAGCAGGAAATTCTCCAGAAGGATCAGCGTGCTAA
>CAZPCF010000302.1:0-2239 GCA_964585045.1 uncultured bacterium | reverse complement strand
CATGGTCCGGATCTTCGTGCGCGCGCTAATGCCTTTGAATGGGCACGATTCGCTGGTGGATATTGTTTACCAGAAACGCCGCGGAGAATCTCTATTGCATGGGCCACGCGTTGTGGCGATCGGTGGCGGGACGGGTCTCAGCACCATGCTCTCGGGTATCAAAATGTTTACGAGCAATATCACCGCGATCGTGACGGTAACGGACACGGGCGGAAGTTCCGGCCGTTTACGCGATGAAATGGACATGCTGCCACCGGGCGATATCCGTAACTGTCTGGTGGCGCTTGCTGATGCAGGACCGCTCATCCGCGATCTTTTTCAATACCGATTTGAGCTCGGGGAAGGGCTGAAGGGACATAGTTTTGGGAATCTTTTTATTACAGCGCTTTCGAAGGTCACAGGCGACTTTGAAAAAGCGATCGCGGAATCCAGCAAGGTTTTGGCCATTCGAGGACGGGTGCTTCCGTCGACACTAGAAAAAGTGACGATTGTGGGCGAATTCATGGACGGGGCTTCGATCGAAGGTGAGACGAACATTACGGACCTGAAGAAGCCGCTTCGCAGCATTCGTCTCCGTCCGGACGATTGCAAGGCCTGTCAGGAGGCCCTGGACGCGATCGAGATCGCGGACCTCGTCCTTATGGGCCCGGGAAGTCTTTATACAAGCATTTTGCCGAACCTTTTGATCAAAGATATCCGTGACGCAGTACTCCGATCCGATGCGTACAAGGTTTACATCATGAACGTGATGACGCAGCCAGGTGAGACCACGAGGATGAGCGCGTGGGACCATTTGAATGTGATCATCGATCACACGGACCCGAGGATCGTGGATGCCTGCTTCGTGAACACGGCGATCATTCCGGAGGCGATGCTCCAGCGTTATGCCAAACAGGGTGCAATGCCTGTAAAGCTGGATATCGAGAAGATCCTGGAAAAAGGTTACCAGGTCATCCGGGGGGATGTCCTCCAGGTGGGCGAGCAGGTCCGCCATGATTCGGAGCTCCTGATGAAGCTCGTTTTGGAACATTACAGGGAATATGTCGAACGAACGGAAGAGTGATGCGGTGATTAAAAAAAAGCAAAAAAAAACCGGGCAAGAACCGGTCGAGCGGATCTTTGTGATCGGCAATAAGTTGGGTCTTCACGCCCGGCCTGCAGCGGTTTTTGTTCAGACTGCGAACCGGTTTGAGGCGTCGATCGAGGTTCAAAAAGAAGATCTCAAGGTCGACGGTAAATCGATCATGGGCATCATGACGCTTGCGGCTGAAAAGGGCTCCTCGATCACGGTACGTGCGACCGGGAAGGACGCCGCGCCGGCCATGGACGCGTTGATTAAACTTATAGAATCGAATTTCGGAGAATAAACCGATGAAAGAATACCAAGGGATCGGGGTATCGCCCGGCATTGCGATCGGAAAGGTATTTGTCCTGCATAGTGGCGGATCTTTCAATCTTCCCAAGCGGGTCGTAGGTCCCGAGCAGATCTCCAACGAGATCGCCCGGTTCGAAGAAGCGCTTACGCGCACTCGCACCGAGATCCTCGGCATCCGCCGGAAACTTTCGGACCAGATCGGCCGGGAAAGTTCAGACATCTTTGCGGCGCATCTGTTGATTCTCGAAGACCGGACCCTGATCGAAGATGTGATCGAGGTGATCAAAAATGAGAAGGTCGGGGCGGAATACGCCTTTGCGGCCGTGATCCAGCGCTACTTTCAAGCCTTCTCACAGATCAATGACGAATATCTCAAAGAACGCATCTCGGATATCCGTGACGTGGGCAAGCGTCTTCTCGCGAATCTTTGCGGCGAAGAAAAAAAACGTCTGGAGGAATTCCACGGGAAAGTGATCATCGCCTCCCATGATCTCTCGCCGTCGGATACGGCTTCACTCGATCGCGGCAAGGTCATAGCGTTTGTTACCGAGATCGGCGGGCCGACGTCGCACACGGCGATCCTTGGCCGTTCGCTTGAGATCCCGGCCATCGTGGGGCTCGGCCAGATCGTCAATGAACTTCAGGACGACGACACGATCATCGTGGACGGAACGCATGGGGTCGTAGTCATCAATCCCGACCAATCGACCATCGACAAATTCAACTTCCGGGAAAACCGCTTCATTCAGCTCACCGGAGAACTTGATAAGTTGCGCGATCTCCCGGCTGAGACGCTGGACGGAAAACGCATCACGCTTGCCGCCAATGTTGAATTCCATCACGAGGTGTCTTCTGTCATTTCTC
>CAZPCF010000301.1:0-2251 GCA_964585045.1 uncultured bacterium | reverse complement strand
CCGCTTGTCGAGAGGGATCTTATGTGTCATAACACCGTCACCGGAGTTTGCTTAGGTTTCATAAGTTTGGAGCCTGCGTCCATCGATCCCTCCGCGCTTTCAAAGGGAGGTCTTTGGGGATCCTGCCCTTCCGGGACCCCTTGAGTTTCGGTCACATACTTGCGGAACGCCCGGTGCGTCGATATCCACCGGAAAAATTCCAGCCATTTACTTACCGAGAACGGCCCCCCTTTGGCGACACGCCAAAAAGTCCTGGAAAAAAACCTCCTGCGCTCCTTATCAAAAGTCAGCAGATAATAGCCGAAAACTTTGACCAGGATAGAAGCGAATTTGAAATCCATCGACGCGCGCTTGTGCTCCGGGTTCAGATTCCGGAACCTGTTGAGGGACGTCACCAGACGGTCCGCATAAGTGTCGTAACGGTAAAGGCATCGACTCAACCAGTTGTAACCTTGATAAAGCTCCTCGGGCGTCATGTTCTTCGGAATGAAATTGCAATCGGCGGAGCCGTGCCCCTTCGTCTCCGTCCAATCCAGATTCAAGAGACGCCCCTCCGCTTCAAGCCGCTTGATCAAGGGCGTATTGGGAAGTGCCATAAGCGTCCCGCAAGTCGTGAACGGGATCCCGAGCTCCTGCAGGAAATCAAAAGTTTCTTTGAAAATATCCCTATCGTCCGAATCGAACCCCACGATCATCCCGGCCACGACCGTCAGATGATATGAGTGGATGCGTTTGATATCCTCCAGGACATTCTCGCGTGTGTTCTGGATCTTTCCGGATTCAATGAGGCTGGCTTTACGCGGCGATTCGATCCCGACAAAAAGAGCATAAAAATTCGCGGCCTGGAAGAGTTCCAGAAGATCCGGATGATGCGCCACATTGATCGTCAGCTCGCAGGAAAATTCGATCGGGTAGCCGTTCTTTTTCGAATAATCCGCCAGGGCCGTGAGGAGCTCCCGGGCAAAGGGAATATTCCCGATAAAGTTCGCGTCGCCAAAAACGATGTAATGCGCGCCCTGCTTCACACAGTGATCGACCTCCGCGAGCACTTGAGGGATCGTCTTTGTGCGCGGCACGCGTCCATCCATAATGATGATGTCGCAGAATTCGCAGTTGAAGGGACACCCACGGCTCGTCTGAAGCGAGAACATGTTATACCGTTCGCCCCGGATCAGGTCATAGCGCGGGACCGGACTTTTTTTGATATCGGCCTTGCCGACGGCCTTGTAAAGTTCCCGGGCCTTCCCCTGCTCAAAATCGCGAAGGAATTCAGGCCATATTCCCTCAGCCTCCCCGACGATCCGGTAATCGCATTTTCCCTCGAACGCTTCCGGGAAAAGGCTGTTGTAAGGCCCGCCGACGGCGATCTTCTTGCCTCGTTTCTTGAATTCCGCGATGATCTCGAGCGCCCGGTGATACTGAACATTGAAAGCGCTTACGGCGATCAGGTCCGCGGGATTTTCGAAATCGATGTCTTCGACATTCTCGTCAGCGATCTCGACTTCCCAGGGTTGGGGCGTGAGAGCGGCCACGGTAACCAGGCCTAGAGGCGTGGTGGAAAAACGGGTCCCGGTGAGCGGCTGGAGCCCCTCAAAGGACCATATGGTCGGCTGAAAACGTGGATTGATAAGATAGACTTTCAAAATCACTGACCTTTTCTATTGATTAAGATCCCAACGAAATCTAATAAAATACGTCATTCTGACCTCTGTGCTTTCTTGCGACAGCAAGATCAGAGAGAAGAATCTCAAAGCGAGATCCTTCGCTACGCTTAGGATGACAAGAGCTTTGCCTCTTGTCTCGAGTCTCTCGTTTTTTAATGTTTTCTTAAAAACATCCCGGAAAAGGCAACCGAAATCATGAACCGGACGAATATGGCCAACTCTTCGGCCAAGGTGAGAAAAACGCGGACATAGTTGATCCGCAACACATCCCCCCGCTGCCACAAGATACGGACGTTCTCCCAAAAGCGTTGGAGAGGAACGCGCGTAAAGGTCAAATGGAGTGAAAAGAGATTTAGTTTGTTCATCCAAAGTTGGAAGCGCGACGGGAGGTAGGGCCGGTAAACTCCTTTTTTTTCAAGAGCGTCCGCCGCTTTTTGATAAAGATGATGAAGTTCTGAAATGCGAAGATCGCGCCACTCTTTCGCGCATTGGGTCAGACGCACGATCTCCGCGATCACTTTTTGTTCGAGCGGTCCCCGGCGGCGGGTCGCGAGCCAAACCTCTTCAAGTTCAAACATCAGCTTCCA
>CAZPCF010000300.1:0-2267 GCA_964585045.1 uncultured bacterium | reverse complement strand
GATCTGAGCGATGCGTTCTTTCGCGGCCTCGGCCTTGAGTTTTCCGAGATTGGGAGTGATCGCGAGGATGTGGCGGTTAAAATTGGTCACCTTGATCGTATCAAAATCCACAAGCCGGAGATGGCGGATGCCGGAACGCGCGAGGGCCTCGGTCGCGTAACTTCCCACCGCGCCGATCCCGATCACCACGACAAAAGCCTTTTTGAGCCGCTCGACCTTCGCCTTACCGAGCAGGAGTTCCAGACAGAAAAGCTGTTCCATTCGCCCACACCGCTTTCTCTAATGCTTCAACGTCGATCCCCTTGGCGCGCTCCGCAAGGTCATAAACCCCCTGGAGCGTTTCATAATACTTCTCATCATGTGCGTCCGCACCGATACGCCCCGGTTCCGTATAAGGAAAATCTGTTTCAAGAAGCAACCGGTCGAGAGGCACGTTCCTCATCAGAGCGATCGACTCCTCTGTATCACGCTGGAGGCTCTTCCATGAGAAGGAGATATACGCCCCGAGACTTAAAAGATCCCGCAACATTTCCCGGGAGCCCTGATAGGAATGGATCATAAAACGCACTTTAGCGGGAAGGCTTCTTCGTAAAACGTTCAAAAGATCGCTCCACGCCCGCACGCAATGGATCGCCAGTGGCCGCGCCAAACGGCCCGCGATCTCGAGCTGACGGTGAAAAACCTCGGTTTGCCGCGCAAGATCAACATTCCGCGCCTTATCAAACCCCACCTCGCCCACCCCCGCATCCGGATTTCTTTTCAAAAAACCTTCGAGCGTCTCGTACCAATCTTTCGGAAGCTTGTCTGCGTACCAGGGATGAATGCCGAAGAACGGAACGACGCGCCGGTCCTCGGTCGCGAACTTCTCCACTGCCGGCCAATCCTCCGGCCGCGTGCCGTTACACACAAATCGTCCGGTCTTAAGATCCTGCGCCAGGGCCAAAACACTCTTGCACATGTGCAGGTCCGGAATATCCTGTAAATGAAGATGCATATCGGTCAACATGGAGTGGATTGTATCACATCAAAACTGAAGACTATAGACTCTAGCTATAAGCTATAGGCTCTAGGCTAAACGGGACACCGTCCGGTTACTCGATTTTCTTAGCCGGAATGCGAGATGCCCTCTATGCTGTCCCAATACCAATCACTTTCGGTGAAATTGGGGCTGTCCAAACTACCCTTCTAAAAATGAAGAGTTTGGACTGTCGCCCTCGGAAGGGGGTGATCCGATTGGGAAATAAGAGCAATTCGCCCCGCGAAAAAAGAAGGAAAAAGGCGCTTTTAAGGGCAAGAAAAAATAGAACCGCCGCTTGAGCTCTCTCCTGGCCGCCGCAGGAGACAAAAAAAACCCGGCAGCTTTCGCCGCCGGGCCTTTTTAACACTTCAGTTGTGGCTTAGATCTTCACAACGTTGGAGGCTTGTTCGCCCTTGGGACCTTGGGTCACATCGAACTGAACTGATGCGCCTTCTTCCAAAGACTTGTATCCTTCGCCCTGGATCGCGGTGTGATGCACGAAGACATCAGCGCCACCATCACGGGAAATGAATCCAAAACCTTTTTCGTTGTTGAACCACTTTACTTTTCCATTAGCCATTTGAGAGTACTCCTTTCACTAGAATTATAGTAACGCATGACAAGTTCAACCTTCACTACGGATAAAATATCCACCTGGTGCAGTTGGAACCGGCCCGTTCCTTCCTCCCTTCCGGGGATCCGAAAACAGGGTAAAAACAAAAAAACCGCAAGGCCCACTTTCTGACCTCGCGGTGCAAATTGTGTTCTACCTCATTGCTTACTACGCGGCCACTATGCGCTACATTCGTTCTATTGTCAAAGCTTATTATGCCCGTAACCTTTTTTCCACCCGCTGCCTGATTATCGTTAATTTTTAAATTGAAATCAGCGCAGCCCAAGTCATCCTTGAAAAAATTAATCAATGACTTGGGCGAGGTTGGATCAGAGATTAGGACTTGGCATAGAGGGCGGCGCGCTGCGCTTTGAGAGCTGGGTCGGCGAGGTAATCGTCTAAGGTGATATCCCTGCGGTCGATCATGCCGCGCGGCGTCAGTTCAATGATGCGGTTGGCTACGGTCTGGACGAATTGATGGTCATGCGAGGAAAAAAGGACGGTGCCGTTGAAATTCTCGAGGCCTTTATTAAGCGAGGTGATGGATTCCAGATCGAGGTGGTTCGTCGGTTCATCCAGGATCACCACATTAGCCCCGACAAGCATCATGCGCGAAAGCATACAGCGCACCCGCTC
>CAZPCF010000299.1:0-2268 GCA_964585045.1 uncultured bacterium | reverse complement strand
TTTCAAGGAAGGAAGTTTTTGAAACCGTCGGATCTTCTGAAAGGGTCCTGGGTATTGGCAGATCGAATAATTCCGTTTGCATGGTTAAATCCTCCGCACATGTATTTACGGCAAATCACACGGAAGATTTAACAAAAAACTCGAGGCGCAACGCGCAACGGTCAACGCATAACATAAAAAGCTGTTCGTTGCGCTTTGCGCGTTGAGCGTTGCGCGCTTAATGAGGTAACGCCCGCTTATTTTGTTAATTTAATTCTCTTAGGCGGCCACCAGATCATGAAGGCCTTGCCGACGAGATCTTCTTTCGGAACGAATCCCCACTGACGACTGTCGGCCGAGTGGGCGGAATTGTCCCCCAAGGCGAAGTAATGGCCGTCCGGGACACGGATCACCTGGCCAGACTTGCCGAACTTCCAATCCTCAACATTGTAATAAGTGTTCCCGGAAAACGGCGGATCGGTCATCGGCTTCCCATTGACAAGCAGCACTCCCTTGCGTATCTCAAGCACTTCGCCCGGAAGCCCCGCGAGGCGTTTCACAAAATCTTTTTTTCGGTCGAGCGGGTACTTGAACACAATGATATCCCCCCGCTCGGGCGAGTGGAAGCGATAGCTCAACTTATCGACAAAGATCTTGTCTTCTTCCATAAAAGTCGGTTTCATGGAGCCCGTCGGGATCTTGTACGGCCCGAAAATGAACGTGCGGATGAAAATGGCAAGCACCGCTGCGATCAGAAGCGGCTCGCCCCAGTTCTTCCACTTCTCGAAGAGCCACCGCCGGGGCTTAGCCCGGGCAAATTGCCACTCGGAAAGTAGTTTGGCTCTGTAAATGTAGGCCAGCACCAGAGCTACCGGCAGGATCCAAAGATATTTTTGAACGACTTGAATAAGGTTCGGCTCCATATTATTCCACCTTCAAAATGCTGATGAAAGCCTCTTGCGGAAGATCGACCTTCCCGATCTTTTTCATGCGCTTCTTTCCTTCCTTCTGTTTCTCCCAGAGTTTACGCTTACGCGTGATGTCGCCCCCGTAACATTTGGCCGTCACGTTTTTTTTGATCGCAGCGATCGAATCGCGGGCGATCACCTTCGCACCGATCGCGGCCTGGATCACAACCTCGAACATCTGCCTCGGGATCACTTCCCTGAGCTTCTCCACAAGTGCCTTGCCCCGTGGATACGCTTTCTCCTTCCAGGTGATGATCGCAAGTGCGTCCACCGGTTCCCCGTTGATCAGGATATCCATCTTGACCAGGTCGGACGGCTTATGGCCGATGAATTCGTAGTTGAGCGATCCGTAGCCGGCCGTAGACGACTTGATCTTATCATAAAAATCCATGACGACCTCGGAGAAAGGGATCTCATACGTCAGCACCGCGCGTGTCGCATCGAGGTATTCCGTACTCTTATAGGTTCCGCGGCGATCCTGGCAAAGCTGCATGATCACCCCCAGCGCGGTCGAAGGGATCATCACATGCGCGCGGATATAAGGTTCCTCGATGATCTCGATCTGCTGCACCGGCGGCAAATTCGTGGGGTTCTCGATCTCGAGGATCTCCCCCTTGGTGGTGAGCACCTTGTAGACAACGTTCGGGGCGGTAATGATGAGCTGGAGATTAAATTCGCGCTCGAGCCGCTCCTTGATGATGTCCATGTGCAGAAGTCCCAGAAATCCGCAACGATACCCGTGTCCGAGCGATGCCGAAGATTCCGGCTCATAAACGAACGAGGAATCATTGAGCCTGAGTTTCGCGAGCGCATCCCTCAAGAGCGCGAAATCGTTGGCCTGGATCGGGTAAAGGCCGCAGAAGACCATGGGCTTCACGTCCTGATAGCCCGGCAAAGGTTCCGTGGCGGGGTTAAGGGCAAGCGTCATCGTATCCCCGATCTTCACATCCGCAATGTCTTTGATATTCGCGTTCACATAGCCGACCGCCCCAGCGCCGAGTTCGTCGACTGCCTCAGGGTTCGGATTAAAGATCCCGATCTGATCGACCTCGTGCTGGTGTCCGGTCTGCATCATCAGGATCTGGTCGTGCGTCCGGAGCTTTCCGTCAAAGATGCGGAAGTAGGCCACCACCCCCTGATAGCTATCAAATTTAGAATCGAAAATAAGGGCCCTCAGAGGTTTCTCAAGATCTCCTTGCGGCGGCGGGATCTTCCCGATAATGGCTGCCAGGATCTCTTCGGTGCCTTCCCCGGTCTTCGCGCTCGACAAAATGATCTCTTTTTCATTCACGCCCAAAAAATCAACGATCTCTTTTTTCAC
>CAZPCF010000298.1:0-2276 GCA_964585045.1 uncultured bacterium | reverse complement strand
TTGAGGAAACGGTGTATAAGAATAACGTTGAAGCGGCTCATGAGATCGCGCGGCAGCTCCGCCTGCGGGATGTCGGCGGGATCATCGTGATCGATTTTATTGACATGGAGCAGGGCCAGCACCGGCGCAATCTTTTTAATATTTTCAGGGAAGCGGTGAGCAAGGATCGCGCCAAGACCCATCTGGTGCAGGTTTCTGAACTCGGGCTGATCCAGATGACTCGCCAGAGAATGCGTCCGTCGCTTGAGAGCGCGGTCTACGACACCTGCCCGTACTGCGAGGGCAAGGGCAATATCAAGTCGACCGCGACCATGTCGATCCAGGTGATACGGGAATTGCGCAAGTCCCTGAAGGATTCCAGGGACCGCATCGTGAATGCGTATGTGCATCCGGATGTCGCCGAAAGGCTCCTCCAGCAGGAAAAGAAGGCGCTCCGGTATCTCGAGAAAAGTACGGGCAGCCGTATCTCGGTCTATTCCGAGCCGACCGCGCATCGCGAAGATATCAATATTACGTTCATTAAGTAGCGCGCAACGCGCAACGCTCAACGAAAAGCTTTGACGTTGCGCTTTGCGCGTTGAGCGTTGCGCCAAGCGAGGGTGTACAACCTCGCAATGACACCGAAGCGATAATAGTTTATAATCCGCTCATGAACACGTCTCTTCTGGTCCTGATCACGGTGGTTGCGTCCTTCTTCGGTTTTGCCGCGGTCCTCTGGATCCTTCAGCGTTTGTCCAAGCGGACCGCCGCGGATGACAAGACCTTCCAGCCTTTCCTCCAGCTCCAGCAGGAGCTTCATAACCTTCATACCTCGCTCCAGGACCAGGTCTCGACGCTCTCGCGGCAGATGAACGACCAGATGAAGCAGAATTCCCAGTTCCTCCAGGAGAACCAGCAGAATTACCGCCAGATCATGGGCGATGTTCAGCACCGGCTCGGCATATTGCAGCATGCCACGCAATCCATGATGGATATAGGGAAGGACATCTCCTCGCTTCAGGACATTCTCCGGGCGCCGAAACTCCGCGGAGGGATGAGCGAATTATTGCTCGCGGAACTTCTGCGTCAGATCCTTCCGGAGGACCATTTCTCGCTTCAGTACCGCTTTGCCAATGGGTCGCAGGTCGATGCCATTATCCGGCTCGGCGAGGGATTGATCCCGGTGGATGCGAAATTCCCGCTCGAGAATTTCAAGCGTATCCTGGAAGCGGGGAGCGACGAAAAACAGGCGGAGGCCCGCAAGGGGTTCTGGAGGGACGTCAAAAAACACATCGATGACATCGGGGAGAAGTACATCTTGCCGGAGGAAGGGACTTTTGAATTCGCGCTCATGTATATCCCGTCCGAGAGCATTTATTACGAGACGATCATCAAGGACGACGCGCAGAATGAGAGCCTTTCGGCCTATGCCATGAAACACAAGGTCATCCCGGTCTCGCCGAACAGTTTTTATGTGTATCTCCAGTCGATCGTGCGCGGGCTCAAGGGCATGAGGATCGAGCGCTCGGCGCAGATCATTCTTGAAAATTTGGGCCAGCTGGAAGTCGACCTGGAGCAGTGTCTGACGGACTTCGAGAAGATCGGCGGGCATTTGGCCCATGCCCGTACGGCGTATGAAAAGACCGAACAGCGGTTCCAGAAATTGCGGAACCGGCTGAATGTTCTGGAGCAGCATCAGGGGCAGGTTGTGGGGCCCCCCAAAGAGATCGCTTTAGAAAAAGATTCTTGAACTGTTTCGCCATCCATGGGATTTACCCCGTTAGAGTCTCAAAAGATCATGACGGGGTAGTGAAGCTGTTGTTTCGCGATCGTTGACCGAAAATTTTGTTTAACACTGTTAAGACTCTAACGGGGGGACAAAATGAAATTTCTCAAGAAGATCGGCAAGGCGTTTTTTGGTTCGTCCGGGTCTAAGACCGCGCAAAGCGCAAAGCGCAAAGCGGTAAAGAAAAAAACGGCGCGTCCCGCAAAAAAAAATAAGAAAAAAGCTGTAAAAAAGAAAGTCGCAAGAAAAGTTCCGGCCAAGGCCAAGAGCCGACCGGCCAAGAAAAAGGGCCCGGCGAAAAAACAGGCGAGGATCGTGAAGATCGCGCTGGCGGCCATACCGACCGCGGAGGTGACGCATTATTTCCCTCATGTGAATGCCGCGGTGCTCAAGATCAAGACCGGGGAGATCCGGATCGGGGATGAGCTTCTGTTCAAGGGGCATACCACGGATTTCAAGCAAAAGGTCGTTTCCATGCAGATCGACCATCAGCCGGTCCTGGTCGCCAGGA
>CAZPCF010000297.1:0-2278 GCA_964585045.1 uncultured bacterium | reverse complement strand
GTCCCGGTTCTACGGAACGGACAATGATCGTCCCGTCCAGGGGCGCGAGGAGCGGCGCAACCTTGTAAGCTTCTTCCCAGCGCTTGACCGTAGCGTCCCCCTGAGCGCGGGCCGCGTCAAGAAGCGCCGCCCTTTCCACAGAACTCATCCTTGCAAGGACTTGTCCCTGCTTGACCTCTTCCCCTTCCTGCACGAGGACTTCTTCAATACGCCCCGGGATCGGCGCTTTGATCTCGACCCTGTTATAAGGTTTGACCATTCCCGTTGCCGTGACCGTGACCGAAAGATCTCCTTTTGTGACCTTTACAGCACGAACGATCTGCGAAGAGTCTTTCGCCGGGCCGCATGAAGAGAACATCCGCACAAGAAGAAATATGCCCAGAACGACCAACCCGAACTTTACCGGCCCCGGCCAATTACTTATTTTCATGGTAAGCATCCTCCAAAGTGGCCCCACGGGTCTTTTCCCAGTTGGCCTGCTGAATAAAAACATTCGCCAAGCTCTGCACATAATCTATTTCCGCATTCGCGTTTTCCTGCTCCGCTGCGTCAAAATCCGTAAAATTCACGAGCCCGGTCGCGTATTCCGCTCGGATGATCTCGGCGCGTTTTCTCGCGGCCTCCACAAATTGTTTGCGGACCTCCACATCCTCGATCGCGTCCATAAAAGACGCCCACGCGGTCGCAAGCAGGGCGATCGCTTCGTCCCGTGCGCCCTGGGCGGCCTGTTCGGCCGCGTCATAATCCGCTTTTGCTTTACGGATCGCGTTCACGTTCTTCCCGCCGTTAAAGAACGGCACCGTCACATTGATCCCGAGAAAACTTTCGTCTTTCAAATTTGAAGCCCGGTTGCCCGAATAGCCATAATCATAATTGCCGTCGACCTGGGGCCACACCGCTGATTGCGCGGCAACGATGTTGGCCTTGGCGGCTTCCGCCGTCTTGATCAACCGCATCACCTTGGGCGTTCTCTCGGCCAAAGCCGCATAATCCGCCTCCGTAAGCGAAACTTTTTGGAGCATTTTTTCCAGGTCATCCTCCACATGGACGGGAAACACGAATTCCCCGCCGCTCTCGCGCGCAAGACGCAGCGCTTCACTTTCAAGAGATCTTTCGGTCCGTCTGACGTCAAAGGCCGCCTGTCCGAAGATCGCTTCCGCGCGTAAAGCCGAACCCAGATTCTCCCGGCCCGCTTTATAACGGAGCCGGACCAGCTCCGCGTTCTGCTTCCGTCTTTCTTCGATCAGACGGTTCGTCGCAAGAAGCCTTTCCAGACGGATCATATCGACATAGGCCGATCTTAAACGGAACCGGACCTCCGCGCTTGTTTCCACATAAGCCAATTTCACTGCCGCGAGATCTTTGCGGGCCTTGAGCCAATTCCCCGTGGTCCCGAAGCCGTCGAAAAGCGACTGCTGCGCCGCCACGTCCAATCCAAGGCCGTCCTGGGAAGGAGCCGTGCCCGTCGTCCGTGAAATATCTCTCTGGAGTCCCCCGTCCACCGACGGAAGGTAATCCCCGAAAGCGATATCGCGGCTCCGGGCGCTGGAGGTCACAAGATACCGCGCCAACTGGAGATCCGGGTTGAGAGTCAGGGTCTGCCGGACAAGAGGCTCCCACGCCAGTTTTTGGGGTTCCGCCGCATGCCTTATTTGCGCTTCCGGCAAACGAACCGTGAGACACCCTCCGAGGAAAAGAGCTGCCAGCACGGTCATGAATAATTTCTGAGAATGTTTCATCTTTCCTTTTAAAGAAGTCTGTGCCTACGGTTATCGGCAAAAAACAAAATGGCCTGCAGAAAAATCAGGTTCCTCATCATGGCAACCTGAGATTGCCGGTAAGATAGAGGAGGGCGTGATGGGCGACCGCAAGGCCGAAAGCGCCGGTCACGGTTGGTGTGCTGCCCAGCTTGTGACGCTGGCGGCCGCGATCATTGTCCTGTTCCGCATTGAGGATGCGAGTCTTCTGGATGGGTTCCTCCGAAACGGGGGTATCGGAATAAATGCAGAAGATCCCCTTCTTGATCCCCCGCCGCCGGAGGCGCGAACGGACATAACGCGCGAGAGGACATCCGGTCGTTTTAAAAAGATCACCGGCCTTGATGGAAAAAATGTTCATCCGGAGCGCGGCGCCCATCGAGGAAATAACCGGGATCTTTTTCTCGTGGCAGTACGCAAGGATCTGCACTTTGGGGTTCAAGGAATCTACGGCATCGATCACGAGGTCCGGCTTTCCCTCGACAATGCGATCCATCGTTTCCTCCGCCGCGAATTCGTTA
>CAZPCF010000296.1:0-2333 GCA_964585045.1 uncultured bacterium | reverse complement strand
CAGTCTTGAATATTAATCGCTTGAACGGCGCCAGTTCAGATAGAATCTCAAGAGAACTGCGGTAACCTTCTCCCATAATGCTCCGGCAGATTGGCCATAATTTATCAAAGTATTCTTCCAAAAGATGAGTGTTGTCCATAGAGCCTCTCTAAATCGTTTTCAGCGGTATTGCGTAGTTTTTTAAGTATGCTTTCGCCCGCAAGGGGTTGTTGTCACCGAAATGAAACAGGCTCGCACAAGCCACCGCATTCACACAGGTTTTCTGAAACGCATCGACCAGATGCGCAAAGTGCCCTGCTCCGCCGCATGCAATAAGCGGCAGTGATGTGTTTGCCCGAGTCAATGCGAGGAGCGCTAGATCATAGCCTTGCATCATTCCGTCACGATCGATCGAATTGATGAATATTTCTCCGGCTCCCATCTTTTGCATACAACGCACGTGACCTTCAAAATCGACATCGGGACGGGGGGTAGATCCGCAATGCGTACAAACAATATAACGCCCTTCGTTTTCTCGAACATCAATGGCAACGACCACGCTTTGTGACCCCACCGCCAATGAGGTTCTCTTTACCAATTCTGGATTTTCGACCGCAGCCGTATTGAACAAAACTTTATCGGCCCCGATCTTGATAAGCTGGACAACATCCTCGACGCTATCGATCCCGCCCCCAACACAAAGAGGCATAAAGCAGACTTCAGAAACTTTTTCGATAATCCGGTAGAGATCCTCTCGCCGTTTGTGACATTCTGGCCGTGAGGCATCGATATCGATAAAAACCAATTCGTCTGCGTCCTGGTGATTATAAACTTTCGATGCGGACACGGGATCTCCGGTGTCACGGAAATCATGGAACTGTTGGCCCTTGACCATTCGCCCATTTTGCAATAGGAGCACGGGAATGATCCGTGATTTTAACATGGGGAGCTTCCATCCCAATTTGAAAAATTTTCAAGGATCTGGAGGCCATTCGCTTGACTTTTTTCAGGGTGAAACTGGACCGCCACTACGGACTTCCCGTTAGTCACAGCACATGGGAATTCCTTCTCGTAGTCGGTCGTTGCGAGCAAATGCTGCGGTTCGACCGGCTCAAAATAGTATGAATGCACAAAATAAAAATCGACGTTTTTTTTCATCCCCTCCAGGATGGGATGACTTTTTTTTACATGCACACTGTTCCAGCCGACATGCGGAATGTGGAAACTGACATCCAAAAGGCGAACATGCCCGGGCACGATCTCCAATCCTCGGGTGACTTCGATTTCATCCCCCTCATCCGCAAGCAATTGCATGCCAAGGCAGATTCCTAGGAAAGGTCGTTCCTTGGTGATATGGGCTTGGATCGGTGCGATCATCTTGCGCTCCGATAGATTCCGCATGGCTTGGGGAAAAGCACCGACGCCGGGAAGGATCAAATGCGAGCAGTCCGCAAAATCTTCGTGTGAGCTTACGATCCTCGCGTCTTCTCCAAGAAAATGCAAAGCGTTGTAGACGCTTTTAATGTTCCCCATCCCATAGTCAACGATACCGATCAATTTTTGCGTCATGACCTTATTCCGGGATACCGTCTTTTTCGCGATAGCAACGCCCCAGATCCTTAAGCGAAGGGGTCAGATCACTGTGGCTCGCAAGGTCATGCTTATGAGGCGGGACAGCCGTTTTCATGATGATCTCGTTGAATTGATCTTCCGTGAGTCCAAGATAATCAAGGAAAATCGGGAGTGTTCGCGGTTTTTTCCCTTCAGATTTTTTTATGATCTGCATTGCTTCGTCCCGTGATATCCGCTTGTTGCGGATATCCAGCGCCATCATTTGGGAAATTCGCCCATAGCCGCGTTTTATGTATTTGATGTAATCGCGTATGCCTTGCATGAAGCATTCAATCTTTTCATAAGGATAAAGACCTCCCGGCATTCCCTCCACGTCATCCCCTTGCCACCAAGGCATAAAACGCTGAAAATATTTCACATTTTCTTTTACATCCCATGGAATATAGCTTCCCAAACAGACAGAATGATAGCCGATGCGTTTGAGGTCGCTTAACTTGGGGTACGTGTAAGGGATGAGATCTCTTGGATCAATAGGGTCTTCCGGCGAACTGATCATACCCATCATGTCTTCGGCATTGATGCCCAGGTTCACAAAACGATTAAAACGCTTCTCATCCACCATTTCGACATTGTTATCGTTATAATCGTAATAAGCGGTGTATTCCGAGCTCGGTTCTCCCCAGAATATAAGCGGTACGTTGAATTTGGCTGCCACATGCATAGGATAGGAAAAAATCCCCGTATGGCAATGCCAACAAAAATCCCCCTTGCGAATGAGTGCT
>CAZPCF010000295.1:0-2336 GCA_964585045.1 uncultured bacterium | reverse complement strand
CTGAAAAAAACGGATGTAGTGTTACTGGCCATGAAGCCTCAGGATTTCACAAGCTTTGCGCTGGACCACCGGTCTTCGTTCCGGCCGGGGCAAGGTGTCATTTCGATCCTTGCCGGGATAACGACAAAAAAGATCGCAAAGGCTCTTGGCAAAAACATCACAGTCGTGCGTGCGATGCCGAACCTGGGAGCGAAGGCGGGCCAGTCCATGACCGTGGTCTGCGGAAAAAGTAAAGCAGGAGTTTCCTTTGCCAAAACGCTTTTTTCCGGGTGCGGGGAGGTTGTGACGCTTCCGGAAACGGCGCTGGACCTTGTGACCGCACTAAGTGGCAGCGGGCCGGCCTACTTTTTTCATCTGATGGAGCTTTTGACGGATTTCGGTGTGAAACAGGGGCTTCCGCCCAAGGTCGCGGGGGCTTTGGCCGTTCAAACGGGATTAGGAGCGGCGCTTTTGGCGAAGAGTTCCAGGGAATCTTGTGCCCAGTTGCGGCTGCGAGTGACCTCGAAAAAGGGAACGACGGAAGCCGCGCTGAAAATTTTACAACGCGAGAAATTCGGAGAAATTTTTCATCGGGCACTTGCGGCGGCCATGGACCGGAGCCGTGCGTTGCGGAAATAAGTTCAACGCGCAAAGCGCAACGCACAACGTAAAAGCTTTTCCGTTGCGCGTTGACCGTTGCGCCATGGTATAAACATCACAAATCGATTGTCCATTACAAGATGTGAAAGAGGTCTTAATGTTTGTGTTTGGTATAATTTTCCAGGGATTGGCCATGCTGGTCAACGGGATCTGCACGATCCTCTATTGGCTGCTCTTCGCCAGGATCATTGTCTCGTGGTTTCCGGTGGATCCTTTCTCCAGTCCCATGCAGTTTTTGATCCAGGTGACCGACCCGATCCTCGAGCCTTTAAGACGGCTGCCGCTTCGCATCGGGATGATGGATTTTTCACCGCTTCTCGCTTTTTTCATGATCTATCTCACGAACAAGATCCTTGTCGCAGTTCTTTTAAGGGCCGCTTATCAATTCCAATAAAGGGGGAATAGCAATGCCAATGAAATTTTTTTTCAAGAAAAAAACTTCCATAATGAAAGACATGGGGGAATGTTTGGCCTATATCCGTCGGAAGACTTCTTTTGAACCCGAGATCGCCTTGATCCTCGGGACAGGGCTCGGGGACCTCGCGAAGCGCATCAAAGCCGAAAAGGTCTTTGAATATGGGGAACTTCCTTTTTTCCCGAAGACCACGGTCCAGTCTCACAGCGGCAAACTGATCCTTGGCGAATTGGGGGGCAAGAAAGTTGCGGCCATGGAGGGCCGGTTCCATTTTTACGAAGGTTACTCGCTCGAGGAAGTGACGTTCCCGGTCCGGGTACTCCGGCACTTGGGGGCGAAGATCCTGGTGGTTTCGAACGCCGCGGGGGGCCTGAACCTGGGTTACAAAAAAGGCGAGATCGTGACCATTATGGATCACATCAATTTTATGGGCGTGAATCCGCTTATAGGAGCGAATGAAGATAGGCTCGGATCCCGGTTCCCGGACATGTGCGAGCCGTACTCGAAGCGGCTGCTCGAATTGACGGGGCTTGCAGCGAAAGAAGCGCAGGTTCCGGTCAGCCGGGGTGTTTATATCGGGGTGACGGGCCCTTGTCTTGAAACGCGCGCCGAATATCGCATGATGCGCCAATGGGGTGCGGACCTTGTCGGGATGTCCACGGTGCCGGAAGTGATCGTGGGCGTGCACATGGGCATGGAGATCTTGGGGCTGAGCATCGTGACGGATGTTTGCGATCCTGACCATTTGGAACCCTGTGATATTAAAGAGATCATCAAGACCGCCAACGAGGCCGGACCGAAACTGGATAAATTGATCACGGCGGCGATCGCAAAATTTTAAAGGCGTGCAACGGTCAACGCTCAACGCGCAACGAGAAAGTTTTTCCCGTTGTGCGTTGCGCTTTGCGCGTTGCGCCATGTATCTATGACCCAAGAAAAAAAATATAAAGATACCCTCAATCTTCCGCAAACACTGTTCCCCATGAAAGCGAATCTGGCTCAGCGCGAGCCGGAGATGCTAAAAGGCTGGGAGGCGGAAGGTGTGTACCCTGCGATCCGTGCGAAGTCCGCGGGCAAGCCCAAGTACGTCCTCCACGACGGTCCACCTTATGCGAATGGCCACATCCATATCGGTCACGCGCTTAATAAGGTCCTCAAAGACCTCATCGTGAAGTACCAGACCATGCGCGGCCATGACGCGCTCTATCTGCCGGGTTGGGACTGCCACGGGCTGCCGATCGAACATGCCTGCCTGAAAGAAATGGGCAAACGCAAAGAAGAA
>CAZPCF010000294.1:0-2354 GCA_964585045.1 uncultured bacterium | reverse complement strand
TCCTATTGTTCCGCCCCCAGGAAATGTCCCGCTATGTTGACGAGGGTATCGTGGATTGTGGTCTGACCGGACATGACTGGATCGTGGAAAATGACTCCGACGTTTTGGAGCTTTGCGAGCTTCAATACTCCAAGCGTACCTCCAATCCCGTTCGCTGGGTCCTGGCCGTACACGAATCCTCGCCCTTCAAAAGTGTCAAGGACCTGAAGGGAAAAAAAGTTGTAACCGAACTCGTGGGGGTTACGAAACGTTATCTTAAAAAAAACAAAGTGACTGCGGAAGTAGAATTCTCGTGGGGTGCCACGGAAGCCAAGCCGCCGCGTCTCGCGGACGCCATCGTGGAGGCGACCGAGACGGGATCCAGTCTTCGCGCGAACAAACTCAAGATCATCGATACCGTGATCGTTTCCATTCCGAAGTTTATCGCGAACAAACAGAGCGTAAAGGATCCTTGGAAAAAACAAAAGATGGACAATCTTATCATGCTTCTTGATGGCGCAATGCGTGCTCAGGAAAAAGTGGGCCTCAAGATGAACGTCGAGAAGAAGAACTTGCAAAAAGTCTTGGGCCTTCTTCCGGCTATGAAGAAACCGACCGTTGCGAATCTCACGGACAAGAACTGGCTTGATGTCGAGACCATCATCGACGAGGCCGTGGTTCGGGAATTGATCCCGGCGCTCAAGAAGGCTGGCGCGTCGGGCATCATCGAATATCCGCTCAATAAAGTCATTCCCTAACCCCATCATCACCTAAAGGAGTTCTATTCATGCCTTGGGCTCGTAAACAGCGCAAGAAGAAGATGAACAAGCATAAGCGCAAGAAAAAGTTGCGCCGGAACCGTCACAAGAAAAAAGACTGGTCGTAGCAAAGTGTCGCCCGGAGAGGCGACGCTTTGCGTGAAGCGGGGAACGGTCAGCGGGAAACGTGTCGTCTTGCGTTCCCCGTTACCCGTTTCCCGTTTTTTTATTTAGAATGATGTTTACCTTTCATCGATGAACGGATCATGAAAAAAATCATCCTTAAAAGTCCTGCAAAACTCAATCTCCACCTGCGTATCCTCGGGAAGCGGGCGGACGGCTATCATAAACTTTTGACGCTTTTCCACCGTGTCTCGCTCGCCGACACGATCATTATTCGGAAAAACCCCAAAGGCTTTAGGCTTACCACGAACATTCCTTCTCTCGAGACCGGAGAAGGCAATCTCATCACCAAAGCCTACCGGGCGCTTCAAAAGAAATTTCCAAAGATCGGCGGGGTCTCCGTGCGGCTCACCAAACGTATTCCTCTGGGCGCCGGGCTTGGCGGCGGCTCCAGCAATGCGGCGTTCTTCTTGTTGGGCATGAAAAGGCTTTTCCAGCTCAAGATCCTTCCCAGGGAGCTTTTCACTATGGGGAGGAAGCTCGGCGCGGACGTGCCGTTCTTCCTTCTGGACGCGCGGCAAGCGATGGCCTGGGGCACCGGGGACAAGCTTCAAAGAGCGCCGTCTGCCGGCCGCCTCGGGTTCCTTTTGCTCGTCACGGACCGGGGTCTTAATACGAAAAAAGTGTATCAGAAACTTGCCTGGAGCGGGCGGCCCCTTTCCTTGACAAAGGAAAAGCGTATTGCTAGAATCCTGCGCTCTTTTCTTGCAAGCAAGAGGGTTCGGGAGGCTTCGGTATTCGCGCGAAATGATCTGGAAATCCCGGCGTTTCGTTTGATGTCACCCATCCCCAATGCGATCACGGCTCTCAAAGACATGGGGGCTCCATTTGTCCGTATGAGCGGGAGCGGGGCCACGGTCTTCGCAGTGTTCTCCAGCCAGAAAGAAGCTTTCGAACTATCGAAAAGATTGAAAAAAGTTCCCTTTCCTTTTCGCAAGGTGATCTGTCACTCATTTTAGTCCTAATACCGATCAATTGGAACGAAGCGGTACCTGATTCTCATTAATTTTAAAGACGAAGGTAATCAGTACCGTCCAAGTCACCCTTTAAGAAAAGAAAAAACTTGGACGGAAATTAGGGCAATCCTGACCGCCGTTGCTTGAAAGAAAACAAAAGTCAGGATGGCACATAATATCTTGAGGTTTGGAAGTGAAGATCACGGAAATTCGCGTTTTTCCCCAAGCGAATAAAGAAAACAAGTTGTGCGCCTTCGCCAATATCACTTTCGACGGTTGTTTTGTCGTGCGGGGGTTGAAGGTGCTCGAGGGATCCAAGGGTCTTTTCGTGGTGATGCCGTCCCGCAAGGTCAAAGGCGACGATTACCGGGATGTGGCGCATCCCATTACGGCGGAGTTCAAGGATTATATCCAGCAAGAGGTCCTGAAGGCCTATGAGCTTTTTATCGAGCATCAGCCCCAGGCGCAGGCCCTCGAC
>CAZPCF010000293.1:0-2355 GCA_964585045.1 uncultured bacterium | reverse complement strand
TGACAAGGATTGCCCCAATTTCAGCATGGCTGAAATTGATAAGAATTGGGACTATGGACAAAACTCTAGCCGAAGGGCAAGCCAAACAGGCGCTCATCACCTGTTTGAGGCTGCTTGCTGCCAGTCCAAAAAGTAGTCAGGAACTGAGAAAAAAACTCGCGGGCAAGGGCTACTCAGCCGAGAGCATTGATCAAGCGCTCAGCGATCTCAAGACCCAAGGCGTCCTGGATGATACGGCATACGCCAAAGACCTCATGGCCCGGTTGACCCTTGGCAAAGCCGTGGGCCGTCACAGGATCGCGTTTGAATTGAAACGCCACGGGATTTCTAAAAAGATCAGCGACGAACTTCTGGAAACGCTGTCAAACGAGAGTGAGACTGAACGCGCCCTTGAGCAAGCCCGGTTGAAGTGGGCCGGTTGGTCCCAACTGGACCCGCAAAAACGCAAGAAGCGTCTTTATGATTTTTTGATAAGGAAGGGATACGACTTCCAGATCGCTCAAGATATCCTTCAAAAACTTTTGAAGAAACCCACGGACGATGAGATCTGACGCTCTATGAAAACAGCCACGAACGACCTGCGGAAAGCTTTCCTGGAATTTTTCAAGTCCAAAGGACACGCCGTAGTCGCAAGCGATTCCCTGGTACCCCAGAACGACCCCTCCTTGCTCTTCACCGGAGCGGGAATGAACCAGTTCAAGGAATACTTCCTGGGGGCCAAAAAGGACCTTAAAAGGGCCACAACAAGCCAAAAATGCCTTAGGACAGGCGATCTTGACGAGGTGGGCCGGACACCCTTCCACCACTCGTTCTTCGAGATGTTGGGCAATTTCTCATTCGGGGACTACTTCAAGAGAGAAGCCATCGGATGGGCCTGGGAATTCCTGACCCAGACACTTTCTATTCCCAGAGACCGGCTCCGCATCACAGTCCACGAAAAGGACACAGAGGCCTTTGAAATATGGAACAAGGTGATCGGACTGCCCAAAGATTGGATCTTTCTTTGCGGGGATAAGACGAATTTCTGGCCCGCGAACGCCCCCAAAGACGGCCCGAACGGCCCTTGCGGCCCATGCTCGGAGATCTATTTCGACCAGAACCCCGAGACCCGGGGAACGCCGGTCGATGATTCCGGAAAATTCGCGGAGATCTGGAACCTTGTTTTCACGCAATACGACCGCCAGGACGGCGGCAAACTCGTTCCGCTTACGAATAAAAATATCGACACCGGCATGGGGCTGGAACGTCTCGCGTGTGTTCTTCAGGGAAAGGCCTCCAATTTCGAGATCGATATCTTTCTGCCGATCCAAGAAGCCATTCTTCAAGCGCTCGAGCTCGAACCCAAAAAAGTTCTACCCCAACAGCTCTACACGATCTCGGACCATTTGCGCGCGATCGTCTTTTCCATCGCGGACGGCGTCGTTCCGTCGAACGAAGGCCGCGGCTATGTGATCCGGAAATTGATCCGCCGTGCGATCTGGCAGGCGCATCAGTTGATGCCGGAGCAAAAACTGGCCCGGCCCTTTCTCTTCAAGGCTGTTTCTTCGGTCGTCCAGGTTATGGGGGAGGCATACCCAGAGCTCCGGGAAGCGGAAGAAAATATACGCGTGATCCTATCCCAAGAAGAAGAGCGCTTCCTCCGCACATTGGAGGAAGGGCTTCGCATTCTTAGAATGCAGCTTGCAAATTATAAAAAAGATGGCTTGAAGACCGTTCCGGCCGAAACTGTCTTCGAACTTTATGACACTTTTGGATTCCCGGAAGAATTGACGCGTGGCATCGCGGAGACGGAAGGGTTCACGATCAACCACAAGGGGTTTGAGAAGCTTATGGAAGACCAACGCGCACGCTCCAAAGAAAACAGCAAGATCTCCGGTGAGATCTTCGCCTCATCGGGTCTGGACAAGATCCCGGCCAATATCCCCGCCACAATATTCCTGGGCTATGACGCCCTGCAAACAAAGGCCAAGATCCTGTGGCATCAGACCGAAGGAAAGCAGGCGACCGTTATTCTCGACCAAACACCCTTCTACGCGGAAAGCGGCGGGCAGGTCGGCGACCAAGGCGTTTTCGATGGCCAAGGTCTGAAGCTTAAAGTCGTCGATACGAAAAAACTCGACAAGTATTTTTTACATCACGGTGAGATCCTTCAGGGCATTGTCAAAGACGGCATGGCCATAAGCGCTACCGTGGATAGCGCGCTTCGTGAGGACATTGTCCGTAATCACACCGCCACGCATCTTTTGCATGCCGCGCTCCGGACCACGCTCGGGAGTTCTGTCCGCCAGCTCGGGTCGCTGGTGGCATCCGATCGTTTGCGCTTTGATTTTTCATTTGGCCGCGCCGTGACTCCTG
>CAZPCF010000292.1:0-2364 GCA_964585045.1 uncultured bacterium | reverse complement strand
ACGCTTCTCATTATTTTACAGACCCTGATCCATATGATGGTCGCGACCGGCCTTATCCCGACTAAGGGGTTGCCGCTCCCCTTCATCAGCTACGGCGGAAGTTCGATCGTGGTGAATTTGGTCGCGGTCGGGATCCTCGTGGCCATCGACCGTCGCAAGCGCCGCAGTTCCTGATATGCCGAAAACCTCGGGTCCGTCAAAAACTTCTTGCCCCGCAATGCGTCTGGTGGTTTACGCAGGCCCCACGGGCGGCCATGTTTTTCCCGCGCAATCGTTCAGCGAAGGATTCCGCGTTCGTTTCCCGGATTCCAGGATCGATCTTGTCACATGCCTCCGGGCAAAACCTCTTATCGAAAAAATGCCGCAGGGGATCTTTGGCTCGGTCTCGTACCTTCCCGAGTTTGGTTTCCCCGGAGGGTTTTCCTGGAAGACTTTGAAGCCGTTCTTTCTTTTGCCGCATCTTTTTTTGCAGGCGTTTCTCTTTCTCAAGCGGGCAAAACCGGACCTTTGTGTCGGGTTCGGGAGCTTTGTGTCGTACCCCGGCATGATGACCGCGCATTGGCTCAAGGTCCCGACGCTCATCCATGAACAGAACAAGATCCCCGGAAAAGCGACCCGCTGGCTTGTGCCGCATATGGATGTCGTGGCTGAGAGTTTTGAGAGAACACGATTCCTTCAAAAACCCAAAGCCCTCCACACAGTGGGTCTGCCTTTGCGGTCGTTTATCGTGGATGCCGCGGCGAGGACGAGGGGAGGATCGATCCCGCGTCCGTTCACCCTGCTCGTGGTCGGCGGATCGCAGGGCGCCCAGGGTTTAAATGCGGTCGTGACGGATGCGCTCGCGGCTTTATCGGATGAAGAAAGGTCCAAAATTGCCGTTATTCATATTGCGGGAACACGGGACCAGGCTTGGGTTGGGGAGCGTTACGGGCAGCTGGCCTTATCGAGCGAGGTGCATCCATTTTACAGTGCCATGGATGATCTTTTTCAGAAGGCGGATCTCGCCATCACCCGGGCCGGAGCGAACACACTTTTTGAGCTGGCGGCATTCGGAGTTCCGGCGCTCGTGATCCCTTACCCGCATGCGGGCGGCCATCAAAGATACAATGCGCAAGGCTTCGCGGAGAAAGGCGGGTTGATCTTTCATGAGGAGGACCCCGCGGCGAAGGAATGGCTTGTCAAACATTTGCGGGACGCTATCGAGGATCCAAGATCCCTGGCCGGGACCGCGAAAGCAATAAAAGGGCTCGCGAGGCCCAAGGCCACCGAGGAGCTCATTGAAATAGCCCGAAAGTTGATCAAAACCCATGAAGATCGTACACGATAATCTTATTCGCGACAGCCGCGCGGCCTACCTGATCGGGATCGGAGGTTCCGGGATGAGCGGGCTTGCGCGCATTTTGAAGCATCTGGGCCTTTCGGTCTCCGGGTCCGACTACAAAGAAACACCCGTGACGCAAAGTCTCCGTCGTTCCGGCATTCCGGTCCACATCGGTCAAAAGACCGTGGGATTCGGTGATGCTGATCTTATCATCTATTCCACCGCGATCGACAAGGACCACCTGGAGCTTAAGGAGGCCCGTAAGCTCGGCCGCAAGGTCCATCATCGGGCCGAGGTGCTTGCCTCGCTTTTAAACCATGCTGAGACTTCGATCGGGGTCTTGGGGACGCATGGCAAGACCACAACGTCGGCCATGGTCTCTCACGTGCTGTCACAGATGGGCGCGAATCCCACCTGTTTCGTGGGCAGCGACATGCTCAATTACGACACCAATATTGTGGCCGGCGGCCGTGATTATTGGGTGAGTGAGGTGGACGAAAGCGACAGTTCCCACGAGTTTTATGCGCCGCACTATTCGATCATCACAAACCTCGAGCCTGAGCACCTGGACCATTATGGCACCTGGGAGAATTTGACAGATTCGTTCCGGCGTTTTCTCGAGCAAGTCCAAGACCCGGGGCTTGTATCCTATTTTGGCGATGACCCGACGCTCAATATGCTGGTGCGGGAGAGCGGCCGGCCGTACGTCAACTTCGGGTTTTCCGAAGAATGCGCTTATTCGGCCCAAAATATTTGTCTTCACGCGTTCGGTTCCGAATTCGATCTTTTTGAGTCCGGCCTCTATGGCGCGCACATGAAACTCTCCGTGCCGGGGCGCCACAATATCGCGAATGCCCTTGCGACGCTCTCCATTTTATTGCATCTGGGATTCGATCTGGACCTGGTCCGCGAAGCGCTTGCCACGTTCAAAGGGACACGGCGCCGTATGGAGCTTAAAGGACAGACCGCGCAATACCTGGTTCTCGATGATTACGCGCATCACCCGACTGAGGTCAAGGCGGTCTTGAGCGCTCTTCATGAAG
>CAZPCF010000291.1:0-2372 GCA_964585045.1 uncultured bacterium | reverse complement strand
GGCTTCACGTTTTTCCATTTCCTTTCCCACGGCGGTCACGGCCATCACCGGGATCCCGTAATTCTCGCACTCGTTGACGAGTTTTGAAAGATTGGCAAGTGTTTGTTTTTCATAATCGCTTCCGATGAAAACCGATACGCCTACAGCGGCGACGTTCAGTCGCACGATCTCCTCGACAGAGGTTGTGACCATCTCATTAGCGAGGTCTTTGCCCGCCATGCTGGTGCCGCCGGATACCCGCAAGATAATGGGTTTTCCGAGGGAGGAGGGGATGGCCGCGCGAAGTGTGCCGCGTGTGCAAAAAAGCGCGTCGAAATAGGGTACAAGTGATTTGATCGTTCCCCACGGTTTTTCGAGCCCGGTGGTAGGCCCCTGGAAATAGCCGTGATCGATCGGCATAAAAAAGCAGCGGCCATTCGGCATAAGTTGATTTAACCTATTTTCCATTCCCCAATCCATGATAAGACCTCCTTTAATGAGAGAATTGTAAAGCGAATGTTAGCGGAATTATACCTTGAGAGCATTGTGCGGTCATCTTCTCTTTTTTCGCTCAACGCGCAAAGCGCAACGCACAACGATAAGCCTTTACGTTGCGCGTTGAACGTTGCGCTATGAGGTGACTCTTCGACGGTTTGACTTAGTGATGTGCTATGGTATACTCCGCCTATGCCAAACGAAATTGTGATCACTACCGAATTTACACCGAATCCAAACTCGCTCAAATTCAATGTAAGCGTCCCCATTTGTACGCACGGAACGGTCCAATTCGCGTCCAAGGCTGAGGCGGGGAAGTCCCCCCTGGCGGCCAAGCTTTTTGAGATCGAACATGTCAAAGAGGTTATGATCGGTTCCGATCTCGTGACCGTGACGCGCGATGAGAACGTGCCATCCTGGAGCGTTTTGATCCCACGCGTGACTGAGACAATACGCGAATTTCTCGTCTGCGGAAAAACAAGTCCCAAGGCTTGCGAGAAATGCGCAGATGCTACGAGCCCGAAATCCGAGGTTGAAAAAAAGATCATCGAGATCATGGACGAACAGATCCGTCCAGCCCTTGCCCGGGACGGCGGAGATGCGGTTTTCTGCGGTTTTGAGAACGGTGTTGTGAAACTCCACTTGAAAGGCGCCTGTTCCGGATGCCCGAGCGCGACTATGACGCTCAAGATGGGCATCGAAGCCTACCTTAAGGAATATATTCCCGAAGTGAAGGAAGTCGTCAGAGTCTGATCCTCAGACCCTCGCTTAACGCGCAAAGTAAATACTTTTTTGTTGATCGTTGCCCGTTGTGCTGCTTCACCGTTTTCAAAAAACGCCGATATTTTCAGCATGAAAATTTTTCATCCACGGAGGAGCCCATGGCAAAAAAAGCCCTGAAAAAACTGTCTACGAGAAAAGTAACGACATTCAAGATCCGCAACCGGCGCGGCTATGCTGCGATTTTTATGAATAATCTGACCGAGGGGAACACGGTGGGGATCGCCCTGGCGCGTATGGCCAAGGCCGTTAAACGGATGGGATACCTGCTTTCGTAAGGCGTACGACGTACGGAGTACGGCGAAAAGGTCGAGCGTGTTTAACGCTGTACGCCTTCCGCCGTACGCCGTAATTGTTACTAGCGGCCGCTGGCATCCTTGCGTTTCGCAAAGCAATCTTTGCAGTAGACCGGGCGGTCTTCTCTGGGCTTAAAAGGAACTTCACATTCCTTTTTGCATTCTCCGCAGATCGCCTTGTGCATCTCACGCGGTGCGCCTCCAAAACCACGGCCCTCTCCTTGAAACCCCATGTTATCTCCTCCTGTTGGCACTGATGTCAGTGCAGTTGTGGGAAAAAATTCCCGAAAAAACCATTACCTTTCTGAAAACCGAACAAATACTCCATGCTTCCGCGTTACGACCGCGAACCCTTCCGATGGCGGAAAAAAGGTTTATCGCCATGACCGAATCCGCGGGGTCCGGTGCCCGGTTTTCTGTCAAAAGGCCGCTCCTGGCCAAAGCCTCTTTCTCTTGGGCGGTCCTGTGAGAATCCACCTTCTCGCGGCCGGTCCTTTGAAAAACCGCTCTCTCTGGGACGGTCATGCGAAAATCCGCCTTCTCTCGGGCGATCATGAGAAAAGCCTTCTTTCCGGGGGCCACGATGGAAATCCCTTTTGCCGTGATGGGCCCCACCGCCGAAGGAAGGGCGGAAGGGCTTCGAAAAGCGCTTCTCCCTGTCCCGGAACGGTCTTTCCGGTGATTGACCGATCAAAACATCTATTTTTTTCTCCAGAAAGTTCAATTGCTGCTGCATCTTTTTGATCAAAGATACAACATCCGATCCGGTCTGGGGAGGAACGGAAAGCTCCTCATTTTCTTCCGAATGTTCACTCATGTTAC
>CAZPCF010000290.1:0-2396 GCA_964585045.1 uncultured bacterium | reverse complement strand
CATTTCGGGTCTCGGAGCCGATCGTCTTGAGACCGATAACTGGCACGTGGATCTCGTGATCGCCGGTTCGCAAAAAGCGCTGATGCTCCCTCCGGGGCTTGCTTTTTTAAGCGTAAGCGAAAAGGCAAAGGCGCGCATGGCGACGGCCAAGCTGCCGCGCTATTATTATGACCTCAAACATTATGAAAAATCCCTGAAGGACAGCGACACACCGTGGACCCCGGCACTCACACTTGTGATCGGGCTCCAGAAGTCGCTCGACCTGATCGAACAGGAAGGGATCGAGAATGTTTTCAAGCGTTGCGCCGCGAATGCCACTTTTACGCGCGAAGCACTCCAGAAAATGGGGCTGAAACTTTTTTCGAAAGCGCCTTCGTCAACCGTGACGGCTGCGTGGTTGCCCGAAGGGGTGGATGGCGAGAAACTCTGTCAGGTCATGCGCGATGAAAAGGGGATCGCGATGGCGGGTGGACAGGGCGATCAGATGAAGGGGAAGGTTGTCCGCATTTGCCACATGGGCGCGATCACGAAACAGGATATCGAGGCCGGGCTCAAAGTGCTTGGGGAGACTCTCAAGGAGATGAAGTCCTCCTCCGGTTCTTCCTGTTGCTGTTGTAAATAATGAACGGTGACAGTCACTTTTTGGGGGACAGACATTGAGTGACTGCCTGTCCCCCAAAAAGTGACTGTCACCAATTATGTGTCATGATGCCAAAAGAGGAGATTTGAAAATGAAAGTGCTTGTTTCGGATCTGTTGGGCCAAGGCGGGATGGACATCCTCCATAAAGAGAAGAACCTCCAGGTCGATGAAAAGGTGGGCTTAAAACCCGAAGAGCTCAAGAAGATCATCGGGGAGTATGACGCGATCCTTATCCGCAGCGCCACGAAGCTGACGGCCGATATCATTGAAGCGGGCAAGAAGCTTCGCGTGATCGGCCGCGCGGGAGTGGGCGTGGACAATGTGGACCTTAATGCCGCCACCAAGCGCGGCATCATTGTCATGAACACCCCCGAAGGGAACACCATTTCAACGGCGGAGCTCAGTTTCTCGATGCTTATGGCCTTGGCGCGCAATATCCCTCAAGCCGATGCCCACGTAAAAAAAGGCGAATGGAAGCGCAATAAATTCAAGGGCTCGGAACTGAACGGAAAGACGCTCGGGATCGTGGGGTTTGGCCGCATCGGCCGCGAGGTCGCCAAACGCGCGAACGTTTTCAATATGAAGGTCATGGTGTTTGATCCCTTTATTTCCAAAGAAAGCGTGAAGCAATATCCCGTGGAATTCGTGGACGTGCCGGCGCTCCTCAAGAACTCGGATTTCATCACGTTCCACACGCCGCTTACGAAAGAGACGCAGAACCTTCTCAATCGCGAAACTTTCAAGCTTTGCAAAAAGGGTGTCCGGATCGTCAATTGTGCCCGGGGCGGGATCGTGGACGAGATGGCGCTCGCCGAGGCTATTCAAAGCGGGCAAGTCGCCGGCGCCGCATTCGACGTGTTTGTAACAGAACCGCCTGCAGCGGACCACCCGCTTTTAAAACTCCCGCAATTCATCTGCACCCCTCATCTCGGTGCCGTCACGGAAGAAGCGCAAGAGAATGTGGCGCTTGAGGTGGCGAAGCAAGTGATCGACGCTCTGAATGATCGCGCGATCCGCAATGCCGTGAATCTTCCGAATCTTGATCCGGATACACTTAAGGGCCTCAAGCCCTGGCTCGTGCTTGCAGAAAAGATCGGCATGCTTTACGCGCAGCTTTTCAGCGGTAGTTTCAAAAAAGTGGAGATCCGCTACGGCGGGGACCCGACGCGTTTTAACGTCGCGCCGCTCACCATGGCGGTGGTGAAGGGACTGCTCAAACCGATCTGCGGGGATTCTGTGAATTTTATTAACGCTTTGGCGGTCGCCAAAGAGCGCGGGATCTCGATCACTGAAAGTAAAAGCGATGAAAATGAGGGTTTTGTAAGTTTCATCGATGTCGAAGTGGTCCAGGGCAAGGAAACTTACCGGATCATGGGGACGCTTTTCAGCAACGAGCCGCGCATCGTCCGCTTGAATGAGTTCATGATCGATGTGGTGCCGGAAGGCTGGGTGCTTTTCGTGAAAAATGACGATCTCCCGGGCGTGGTCGGGACCATCGGGACCGTGCTTGGCAAGAACGGGGTCAACATCGCGGAGATGTCGCTCGGACGTACCGGTAAAGGCAAGAAGGCCTATGCCATGACCGCGATCAACACGGACAGCGAAGTACCCGCCAAAGTCGTGGCGCTTATCAAGAAGAATAAACTCGTGTTGGACGTCAAAGTCGTGAAGCTGTAATCGCACAACGTGCTGCGCGCAACGAGCAAGCCTTGACGTTGTGTATTGCCCGTTGAGCGTTGCGCAAAAAAAATCAGT
>CAZPCF010000289.1:0-2410 GCA_964585045.1 uncultured bacterium | reverse complement strand
TGGACCAGCTCATCTTCGAAGAGTTCAAAGGGACGGGCAATATGGAGATCTTTCTGTCGCGTGAGATCTCGAACCAGCGAATTTATCCGGCAGTGGACATATCGAAAAGCGGGACGCGCAAAGAGGAACTTCTTTTTGCGCCCGAGGAACTGGAGCCGGCGCGCCGGATACGCCGCGCCTTGGCAGGACTCAAGCCGATCGAAGCCATTAGCGCGCTGATCGAACAGCTCAAGAAATACCCGGCGACCAAGGACCTTCTCGCAGCCGTGAGTAAATTACAATGATAAACAGCAAAGCCGGGACGAGCGATCTTGGGGTCCAGCCTCTGGATGCTTTAATGACAAAGCACGGGCTCACGAACCATGCGCTTGTCGCGGCCTCGACCGAGCAGCTTTCCCATAAGGTGGCGCAAAAGGCCCGCAAAGGAAGACGTTTGACGCCTAAGGCCAAAACCAAGGTTCTTAATGCTTTACAAAATGCGCTTCCCGAGCAAAAATTCGCCCACCGGGATCTTTTTAATTACTGATAAAGGAGAATTTTATTATGTCAAATTCCAAAGTAACCGTAGTAGGCGCCGGTTTTGTCGGCGCGACAGCGGCACAACGCATTGTTGAAAAGGACCTTGCGGACGTTGTTCTGATCGATATCGTCGAAGGGCTTCCGCAAGGCAAGGCTCTGGATATCATGGAATCCGCGCCCGTCGAAGGATTCTCCTCGAAGATCACCGGTTCGAACAGTTATCGAGACACGGCCGGTTCCGACGTGATCGTGATCACGGCGGGACTTGCGCGCAAACCCGGCATGAGCCGGGATGACCTGCTTTTCAAGAACGCCGAAATCGTTGGCGGGATCGTGACGGAATGCGCCTCATATTCCCCGAATACGATCCTGGTGATGGTCACCAACCCGCTGGATGTGATGACCTGGCTCGCCCAGAAGAAGTCGGGATTTCCGGTCGAACGCGTGATCGGGATGGCGGGCGAGCTTGATTCCTCAAGGTACGCTTATTTTATCGCGGAAAAACTTGGCTGCAAACCGTCCGAGGTTAAGGCGACGGTGCTTGGCGGGCACGGTGATCAAATGGTCCCGGTGCCGGAGCTGACCCTGGTTCGCGGAAAGCCGATCACGAAGCTTCTGGATAGTGCAACGATCGAAGCGATCAACCAAAGGACCCGTGAGGGCGGGGCAGAGATCGTGAAGCTCCTTAAGACCGGCAGCGCCTATTATGCGCCGTCTTCTTCCGCCGTGAAAATGGTCCGTGCGATCCTCAAAGATACCGGCGAGGTCATCCCATCCTGTGTTTATTTAAAAGGGCAGTACGGCTTGAGCGATGTTTATTGCGGCGTGCCGGCGGAACTTGGGCGCAAGGGTGTGAAGAAGATCATCGAGATCCCGGTGAGTGACGAGGAGAGGAAGGCGCTCCATGCCTCCGCGGAGGATGTGCGCCTCAACTTCTTAAAATTAAAGATCTAAAAAATCCAGTCCCTCACAGGGATGCTCTCGACCTTTCAATAGAAACAAGATGCGATTTCCTTTAAAATGGCGCGCATGGTTCCCTTAAATAAGAAAAAGACCACATGATCCTCACTCTCAACGGTAAACAGGAATCGATCGGAAAACCTTTGAGCCTCGACGCGCTTGTTGCGGCCAAGGGGCTATGCCCCGACAAGATCGTGGTGGAGCACAACTTCAGTATTATCTCCAAAGAAGATTGGCCCAAGATCACGCTCAAGGACCAGGATATGATCGAGATCGTCAGTTTCGTCGGAGGCGGATGACCATGGAAGACCTTCTCACACTCGGCGGACGTTCGATCAAGAGCCGGCTTTTGATCGGGACCGGGAAATTCTCCGGTTATCCGTTGATGAAAAAGGCCCTTGAAGCCGCCCAGCCAGACATTGTGACCGTGGCGCTCAGGCGCGTCGACGCCGGTTCCAAGGCCGATAATATTCTGGAATATATCCCGAAGTCCTGCATTCTGATGGCCAATACCTCCGGGGCAAGGAATGCGGACGAGGCCGTGCGGATCGCGAAACTTGCAAAAGCAGGCGGTCAAGGCCACTGGACCAAGATCGAAGTGGTGCAGGACAATAAATACCTTCTGCCGGATAACCTTGAAACACTCAAAGCGGTTGAGATCCTTGCCAAAGAGGGATTCGTCGTGCTCCCGTATATGAGCCCGGACCTTTCCATGGCCAAACGCATGGCGGACGCGGGCGCTGCGGCAGTCATGCCGCTCGGGTCTCCCATCGGCAGTAACCGCGGTGTGAAGACCCGGGAGCTTGTGGAGATCCTGGTTCGCGAGATCAAGGTGCCCGTGATCGTGGATGCGGGCCTGGGCAGTCCTTCGGATGCCTGTGAATGCATGGAGATGGGTTGCGCTGCGGTGCTTGTAAATACGGCGATCGCG